>JADQBO010000381.1 GCA_016278585.1 Desulfosporosinus sp. | reverse complement strand
CGCTCAAGATCCATGTACGCTTCTGGACGCTCCAGTTCTAAGAGATGACCATAGCACCAGGTGATCACATACTGATCATTTTCGAGGTACCCGTCTCCTTTGCCTCGTACTCCTAGGGCTGCGGCATATTCACGAGCCTGAGATGGCTTTTCTGCAACGATCAGTGTCTTTCCCATGCATAGCCTCTCCTTCTCTCTGTATAAGTTCTTTTAACTACAATAACCATGGCCAAATTTTACTTCTTTAACTTCCACATTATGGTTATTAACTAAATATAGGAACTCTTCTCTATGTAAAGAGTATTGTCGTTTATATTATAACATATTGCCAATACAATCTTTTGACAGCTATACAGTTAAAACTAACTTAAAATAACAGCTCAATTAAAAACACCGTCAAAAAACGGTGTTTTTACCATATACTATATTTCAAAATAATAACAAAGCTCAGTTCATAGCGTTTATCAGTTCTCTTCTGTACTCCAAGACTCCAGATACGCTTCCTGTTCCTTGGTAAGTTTATCGATCGATAACCCAAGTGACTGAAGTTTTAGCATTGCTACTTTCTCATCAATCTCCGTACTAACTTGATAGACTGCAGGGGACATTTTTTCATAATTCAAGGCTACATATTCTAAAGACAATGCCTGTAAGGCAAACGTCATGTCCATAACTTCTGCAGGATGCCCATCACCAGCGGCAAGATTAACTAAGCGACCGTCTGCAAGGACGTACAACTGTTGCCCACTAGGAAGAGTGTACTCAGTAATATTAGTTCTGGCAACTTTTGCTTTAACTGAGATTTCTTTTAGTTGAGATACGTTGACCTCCACATCAAAATGTCCAGCATTACACATGATAGCACCTGATTTCATACCAACAAAGTGCTCCTGGTTAATAATATTGGTATTACCCGTCACCGTAATAAAGAAATCTCCAAACTTAGCTGCCTCAACCATTGGCATAACTTCAAACCCATCCATCAGAGCCTCATTGGCTTTAATAGGGTTAATTTCACAAACAATGACTCGTGCTCCCAGCCCCTTAGCGCGCAGAGCTACCCCTTTACCACACCAGCCATACCCTGCTACAACCGCTGTTTTACCGGCCACTACCAAGTTAGTTGTCCGCATGATTCCATCCCAAACGGATTGTCCCGTACCATATCTGTTATCAAACAAATATTTGCATTGGGCATCGTTGACAGCTACCATCGGAAACTTAAGAACTCCATCACGCTCCATAGAATGTAGGCGCAGAACTCCTGTCGTGGTCTCTTCTGCTCCACCCTTAACTTTCTGCAAAAGCTCAGGACGAGTTGTGTGTAAAGTAGAGACTAAGTCTCCCCCATCATCGATAATAAAATCTGGCTCTGTATCGAGGGCTAATTGTAGATGGTGATTAAATTCTTCTTCAGTTGCGTTATACCAAGCATGAGCTCCAATCCCACCTTGTACAAGAGCAGCTACAACATCATCCTGAGTAGAAAGAGGATTGCTCGCAACTACAGTCACCTCTGCTCCACCGGCTTTAATCACCTGAGCGAGATAAGCGGTCTTAGCTTCTAGATGCAAGCAAATTACGACTTTCTTTCCTGCAAAAGGCAATTGTTCTTCAAATTCCTTGCGTATTCTATTAAGGACTTGCATACGGGGGATCACCCAATCAATTTTGCGCTGTCCTTCTGTGGCTAATGATAAATCTCGGATGGTATATTTTAGATCCATGTGCATTAATACCTTCTTTCAATAGTTATTTACTCAAACCGATTGTTAGTCCATTGTATCCAAAAGACACTGCTAAACTCGGTTATCTCTATCTGAGTATTAGTTAAATCATAAAAATCAACCTATTTTATTTGTATCGTATTATGCCCCTAGGATCTGTTTTGTAATTGTTCTTTATGATTATACTCTAAAGTATTTACAACAACAATCTTCTAATTGGGAATCCTATCCTGACCATAACCTTTAACATAGAAATTTCGCATACCATCAATATCCCCTTGTGATAACTCGACTGCTCCACCGATAAGCTGAGCAAGAAGGACAATTTGTGCAGATTTTTCAACAACTTGACAAACTTTAAGGGCTTCATCCAAATTACACCCCACACCCAGCATACCGTGATTTGCTAATAAAACTGCATTTCGACCTTCCAGTGCTTTAACTGTATTAACGCCAAGCTGCTCCGTGCCAGGTAACGCGTATTCATTGACCCTTACGTTTCCGCCTACAATTTGGACTAAGTCTTCAATTGCTCCTGGAATTTCCTTTTGGGCTACAGCCATTGCAGTTGCATAAGCACTATGGGTATGTATAATTGCTTGTACATCCTTACGGGCTTTATAAATGGAAAGATGCAGAGGTACTTCAATAGAAGGTTTGCGAGTCCCGCTAATAATATTTCCTTTTAAATCCAAAACCACGATATCTTCCGGTACCAAGCTATCGTAATTCATTCCCGTCGGAGTGATAGCAATGTAATTCTCTCCTGGGACTCGACAACTAATATTACCCCAAGTCCCTACTATAAGGTTTGTAGAAAGTATTTCCATGCCCTTCTCGACTATTTTTTTACGAATATTCAAGAACTGATTCACCCTTTAATAACCTCCTTGTAAGACTTTAAAAAGCTCTCCTCTCTTTCCTAAAAAGGAAGAGCTGCTCTTTACTAAACAACAAAAGATCCTATACCCTGAATCGATACCCAGCTCCCCAAACTGTTTCTACGTATTGGGGATTTGATAAGTCACTTTCAATCTTCTCTCGCACTCGGGCGATATGTACAGTAACTGTAGCTGAGTCACCTAAAGCATCTAACCCCCAGACTCGCTCAAATAATTCTTCCCGACCGAACACTCTGTTCGGATTTTGTGCCAGATACAAAAGCAAGGCATATTCTTTATGGGCCAGATTAACTTCGTTGCCAAGCACAAAAACTCTACGGGAATCTATATCGATTTTTAGCCCGCGAATGGTCAAAGTATTAGATTTCTTAGCCCCTTCGCTAAAGCGAAGTTTTAACCGCTCATAATTCTCCAGATGGGCTTTAACCCTTGCCACCAGTTCACCCGGGCTAAAGGGTTTTGTAATATAATCATCTGCACCTAAGCTTAACCCCTTAATCTTATCGATTTCTTCCTTTTTGGCAGATACTAAGAGAACAGGCACATCCTTATCCTCTTTCAAGCGACGCAAAATTTCTAAACCATCCATTCCAGGAAGCATGATATCCAAAATAAGGAGATCAACCTGGTGTTCTTGAAACGCCTTTAAACCATCTAGTCCATTAGCATAGACAATAACATCAAAACCCGCAACTTCAAGATAGTCCTTTTGCAACTCCGCGATACTAGAGTCATCTTCTATGATAAATATTTTTTTGTTCATTTCTTTCCCCCATCATCATGACTTACTGAGCGAGATCATGATACTGGTCCCGTCCTTCCCATGACTAACAGCCCATACTCTCCCATTATGCCCTTCAATGATCTGCTTGGCAATAGCAAGGCCTAAACCGCTTCCTTTACTTCGGGCGGGATCCGAGCGATAAAATCGATCAAAGATGAAAGGCAAATCCGTTTCATGGATTCCTGTTCCATTATCACGAAGTTCAATAATAATACTAGCAATAGTATCTCTCAAAAAAATCTCGATTTTACCTTGTCCATTACTCATGTATTTACGTGAATTATCAAGAATGTTCATAATAACACGTTTCATTCTTTCTCGATCTAACAAGACATGCTGCTTTTCCAGCAGCTCATTATGAAGTGAAATCTTGATATGATTTCGTTCCAACTCTGGTTCATTTTCTAACACATAATTCAAGAGATACTCTCCAATATCCATTCTCTCAAAATTAAAGGGAATTTGGTTTAAGTCAAGTTTTGCATAGAGTAAAAGGTCATCAATCATCTGATCAATTTGGTAAGCCTTTAAGGCGATAGTTTTTAAATAGCGTTCCATCTTCTCAGGGTTGCTAGCTATCCCATCTAGAATTCCTTCTACATAGCCTTTGATAGAAGTCACAGGGGTTTTTAAATCATGAGAGATACTTGAAACAAGTAGCTTTCGGTTATCCTCATACTTCAAATGAGTGTGAACTGAGTCCTTTAGCTTAATACGCATAAGTTCTAAATCACGACACAAGGCTTGAATTTCTTGATCTCCTTCTTCAGCAATTGAGTAATCAAGATTTCCCTTTGCAATTTCTGCTGCAGCCCTTTGCAAAGTATTCAGAGGCTTAATTATACTTCGGGAAAATTGATAGGAAACAACAATATTCGTTATAACAAATGTAAGTACAAACGAAACTAATACTAGTATTAGTAGGCCTGTATAACTAGTCTCCAGCCGATTCACAGGTGTAAGCAATAAAATATTCCCTTGAGAACCCTCTTTATAGTTAAGATCCATCACAAAAACTGTATAAGAAACATCGTTAATAATAACAGGTTCTCTACTACCAGTTATAGTTCCTGTTGCCAAACTTTTAGCTACTTCGATTTTGGAGAAATTTCTGGAGGAAAATTTAACCTCATCATCCTTGATCAGTATTAACTCTCCGTTAATTTCGGCAAGTTGTTCTAGGAGATATTTTTGATAACTTTCTTCTTCTAAAAGCTCCGGCGTCTGCTTCCACGTAATAGATTTATTGATAAGCTCAAATCTAATCATTGACTGCTTTTGCTGATGTTCATAAGATATCCCGCTCCCAAATAACTTGCCAAAAATAAAAAACATAGCCAATGCAATTAAAACAGTAACTATCATCGGGATAACCACTGTCGAGGCATTGGCCAAAATCAAACGTGTTTTGAGCTGCATAACGTCACCTAAAATTCCTTTTTATCAAAGATATAAAAACCCGCTGTAAATAACATAATCCCAGATCCGAGCATGATTAAAAACTGACGCACAATCTTGATTATTGGAAAAGAATTTACTAGAAATAGATTATACCACTGAAGTTGAGTCGTCAAGAATAAACTAGAATACTGCGAAAAGAGTACCCCAAGTACTTTAAAGGCAAGGAAAAGTAAGATAGAAACAAAGAAAACTGCAATTCCACTTTTAAAGATGTTTGTTAATAAGACAATTCCTAAGGCTAAAACAATAAGTGGAACCAAACTTACGAGGTAGGAGAACACTGTTCTACCCAAAGAATCAAAGGTCGCCGAATTCGTATTAAAGATAAAGCCAGCCAACAAGGAAAATATAAGCAGTATAAGGAGTGCCCCCAAGATAAATATACTTATAGCAGTAATTTTTGCCGTATAGATCTTAAATCGACTAACTGGTCGGGTTAGGGTGATACGCATACTATTCTGGGTAAATTCCCCTGAGAAACTATCAATTGTGACTAAGGCAGTGAAAAGCGGCAGAACGGTATTAACAACAACCGATAGAACGAGCATTGAAAACTCAACGCTCCCAGTCCCTCTAAGTCCAAATCCACTTCTTACTCCAACAATCAAAAGTTGGCCGATGACAATTACGGCAAGTGATAGTAAAATGGCAACTAAAACCTTTTTCTTTTTATAGAGCTTTTCAAGCTCATTAATTAACGCTGCTTGAAACACGACCATTTCTCTCAACCTCGCTTACAAAGTAATTCTCAAGTGTCGCATAGTTTTTTAGAATCGTATCTGTACTTTCAACATTGAGTATTTTCCCATTGTAAATCACTCCGATTCGATTACAGGTTAACTCGACATCATGGATCAAGTGGCTGGAAATAAAAAATGTTGTCTGTTCCTTATCCGCCAGATGCTGAATCATTTTACGAATATCAATCATCCCCTCTACATCAAGCCCATTTAGCGGCTCATCGAGAATGACGACCTGGGGTCTTGATAATACGGCTGCAGCAAGACCTAGTCGTTGTTTCATCCCTAGGGAAAATTTTTTTGGCTTCTCATGCTTAAATTTGATTATTCCCGTTAATTCAAGGACCTCATCAATTCTCTGCTGATCAATTCCAGGATAGAAACGAGCTAACTGTTTTAGGTTATCAAAGGCGCTCAGATAATGATAGGATTCTGCAATTTCGATCAGACACCCTGCCTTTGCCATTGCCTTCTCATACTCTTCCGTGATGCTATACCCTAAAATTTTAACATCACCACGTTCTGGTCGAATAAGTCCTGTCATGATTTTCATTGCAGTCGTTTTCCCGGCCCCGTTCGGCCCAAGAAAACCAAAAATGTCTCCTTTATAAATGTCTAGATTTATATCATAAATTCCCCGCCCATTTCCATAGGATTTAGTCAGGTTCATGATTTCAATAACTTTCTCCATGCCTTAACCTCCAACCTAAATAGCTAATGTGACTGCCGAGGAGTATCCCGGCAGTCAAGTCATATCTTCATTCACTTACGTTTTCTATTCTAAATCCGGACTAAAGGTTGAATCATACAATATTCCGCCTTCAATTGCTCGTTGATTAATATGAAAATTCACTTTTCCATCATACTCATTTATATAAATGTTACCTTCTACCTTATCACCGGATTCAGTAGTGGATTCGAAATTTGCATTTCCTCTTTGGTCTTTGACAAATTGAGCATTAAATTTCAAATCTCCTCTTTTGGATGCGTACTCTTTAAATTCAGGTTTATACTTCTCGTAATATTGACCCTCTACCGACTTATTATCCATCTGTAGAATATTGACAAAGCGCTCGCCGATTTTTGCAAACTTTCCATCTTTCTCAATCAGAATGTCGTTTTTGAATCTACCCACAAATTTCTCAGGATTAGAAATCTCAGACCCTGAATAATCTCTAGCAATGTTCCTAACAACCTTTTTCCCGGTAAGATCAGGTTTTGTAACTATGGTTGAATTAATGTCTGTCATCGTAACCAAGGCCTCTAACGATATTTCATGGATAGTCCCTTGTTCATCCTTACCTGATAGCACTGCTGTCCCTAAAATGCTCTCCATCACCCCATCTTGGTTGACCTCAGCCGTACCCTTGACTTCTTTGACAAAGACATCTTTAGTCAAATGAGGCATATTGTTACTGTTTAGATTACCATTAAACTCTTGTTTTAACTGGAACGAGGCAATAGCATTTACTAGAGACGGAATTTGCACCTCAGTGAGTGAGCCTGCTAGTACTTTACTACCATCCTTATTTTCAGTAACTATCACATGATCTTTAAGACTACCGACAATGGCATCTGCGATTTTTTCAAGATCAGCTGCTTCTTCCTCCTTGAAAGGATTGTCGAAGGTTCTATCATCTCTTTCCTTGGGAAACTCAGTTACATAGTAAGTCGGATCACTCTCAGACACATTGATCGTAGTTTGCTTATCAGAATAAGTCTGAGAGGAGTTTTCATATCCCTTTAGATCAAGGTTAGATGACAAACTTTCAGATGCCCCTTTTATTCTGTCATACTTTGTAGTTTGATTAACCGCCATCAATGTTTTACCATTATCCTTCATAGCCATGGATAAATCTAGGGTAAAACTATCTAGTTTTTCAGTACCTTGTTCAGCCGTAACTTTTAGAGCATCTTTAAATTCATCATACCCACTTTTGCTGGCAATGTCAGCTAGGGCTGTTGTCGCCAACAACAGGGTTCCAACTGTAAAACTCAGTAACATTGCATTTTTCTTTTTAAACTTCATCATGTCAACTCCTCATTCTTGAAAGATCCTATACTTATTCTAACCTAATGGTCTTGATTTTCCCTAAACAGTGTATTAACAAATTATAAACTATTGTCATCCTCTCGGACAAGGTAGATCTGCAAAACGATATAGAGGATTTAGTAATTCAAAAAAAGAGCCGACCACATGTGTGATCGGCTCTCTTCATTTTAAACTATTATTTAGAAACACTTAGAGGCTTATACGCAGCCGGTTGGTTTTGGAAGTCCAGCAATTTTACAAGCGCCCTTTCCAGGGCCAGCTGGAAATAGTTCATAAATTCTCTTTTGGTTGTAACCAGTATCTTTAACCATTTTACGAACCATTGGAGCAACACCAAACTGCTGAAAATAATCCCGGAGATAGTTAATCATCTTCCAATGATCTTCAGTAAGTTCTTCTACTTCCTCTGTAACAGCGAGAGCTTTAGCAACATCTTCAGTCCATACTAAATAATCCTCAAGAAAACCGTCTTCGTCCAGTTCAACAGTTAAATCGCCTACTACTAGTTGAGCCATAATTAATATTCCTCCTTAAGTGTGTGTTTATATAATTGATACTGTTTGAGATTAGGCTATGGAATTAACTGTTAATGCCGTAAGTGACTTGACAGTTTAATCACAGCCCTCTAAAACAGGCATCAAAAACCTATCAACTAACTTTAGCTTGCTTTTTCTTCTCTAACCGAGATTGCAATTTTATAGAGTATTGTGATTAACAGCATTCCGATTGCGTATACACCCAGCGTCACTAATACCTCATTAAGAGTAGGTGCATATTCCGTGATTCTTTCAAAGGAATTAGGTACAAATCCAGCAACAATTAGCACCATACCTTTGTCAATCCAGTTAGCGATAATGATCGACAGTAGTCCAATAATTAAGGTTGCTTTATTTAAGCGTGTACTTGGGAAAACAAGTAAAGCAATTCCCAAGAAAGCTAAGACAACAGCTACCCACATAATGGGAACTAAACTATTATAACCGTGTAG
>JADQBO010000122.1 GCA_016278585.1 Desulfosporosinus sp. | reverse complement strand
CACCTTCGGTTTGACGATGTGGAGCACATCCTTATTGTTTCGCATCAGGTAGTAGCCGACCTTTACTCGGAACGTCTTAGGCAAGGACTGTCAGACTACCGGGTGGATTTAATCATCATCCCAGCTGGAGAAGAAGAAAAGTCGCTGGATCGCTTAAGCAAGCTAACCACAACGGCCTTGAATTATGGTGTGGACCGTAAAACCCTCGTGATAGCCCTCGGAGGCGGGGTGATTGGAGATCTGACTGGTTTTTTTGCCAGTGTCTTTATGCGGGGAATTCGTTTGATTCAAGTCCCTACTACTTTATTAGCGCAAGTAGACAGTAGTATTGGTGGAAAAGTGGCCGTAAATCATCCGGCTGGGAAGAATATATTAGGTGCTTTTTACCCACCGCTGGCGGTTTGGACCGATTTCTTAACTCTGGAAAGTTTGCCTTGGGAAGAAGTTGAGAATGGTTTAGCTGAAAGCATTAAACATGCCCTGATTGCTGATCAGGACCTTTTTGAGTTTTTTGAAAGGGAAGAAAAACGTATCAAGGAACGGGAAAGATTGATCTGGAGTGAAATGGTCACCCGATCTTCGGCCGTTAAGGTGAGAATCGTTTCTCAAGATGAGCGAGAACAAGGAGTGCGGGCCTTACTGAATCTAGGCCATAGTTTTGGGCATGCCTTAGAGACTGAGATGGACTATCGTGGAGTAACACATGGGCAAGGGGTTAGCATCGGGGTTGTAGCGGCAACTCATTTGGCCTACGCCAAAGGTCTGATGACGCTAGCAGAAGTCGATCGAATCAAAGGATTACTTGATACCTTTGGTTTACCTACGCAGACTCCCCTGGGGGGCCAAGATCCTCAGGCTTTGTTGCAACGCATGCAAGGGGATAAGAAAAATCAGGGGGGACGAAAGATTCTTATTCTGCCAAACGGGATTGGACAAGCGGTTGTCTCCAAGGAGTGTACCGATCTTGAGATTTTAGCAGCCTGGAAACAGGTCATTTCTTAAAACGGAGGATAAGGATAAGCATTAAAAGAACGATTTGAGATAATCTTTAATTTACAAAATCTGGCAAGGATCGAGCATCTTTGCTAGATTTTTTATTATCCTTGTTGCGGAATCCCGGCTATTGGCGTAGTATTCTGAAACTTATTAAGAGAGAGTGACAATTTTGCGTATTTCTAAGAAAGATATGTCGAGACAAGAAGGGATTTCTTGATGGATAGAGAAAACAAGAAGAATTATACAGAAGATTACACTTAGCGTTGAAAGTTGTGAATTGTAAATGAGAATTGTCAAGGCTCGATCAGGTTTCACATTATGGGAACTTCTAATCGTCCTCTTTTTAATGGGAATTCTCCTATCTTTGTTTACAACGCATTACGGTTCAGCGGTTAAACAGGTTCGGATCCGTATGGATCAGGCCAATATACAGAGAATCGAAGGAGCTGCCCAGCTTTACCGGATTGATGTTGGAGCTTATCCCTCAAGTGTTACAGATTTAGTACAATCTCCGATGGGAGTAAGCGGGTGGTGTGGTCCTTACCTAAATGAAATTCCAATTAACCCCCTTAATTCAGAGCAGAGTTATCAAATTAATTCGTCCGGGCGAGTTTACTAGTCTATAAGTTCTATAGTTCTAAAGTATAGAATTATAGAACGTTTGTGACAGAGAAGGGACAGAATAGCTAAAAAGCTAAAAGATAAGTTTAGGCGGACCATGAGGAGGGGTGCACATCAAAAAAGGCAATTGCTTCGTCGCTGGGAACGGATATGTATTATTTGATTTGTTATTAGCCCTATTTCTTTTATCCTTAGGCTTTACCGTCCTTTTAGGGTTGACAGTAGGAGCAGTTACTCAATCACGCCAAGCAACTACCCTAATGGAGGGCGCTAACCTTGCCCAGGAAACCTTGGATTGCTTGGCAGGCCATGGGTGGAGTGATAATATCGCTCGGCAGGCCTGCATACCTGGTGGGACAGTAGAAGGAACAGACGGGAAATTCCGCTGGCTAATCCGTTCAGAATGGTACGACATCCCAGAACTCTTGAAAGTTAGTGTAGAAGTCTTTTGGATAGAACGGGGAAAGCCTCATCAATATAAGCTGGAGAGCCTTTATGCAGTTAAATAGGATTGTTCATCCAGAAGGTGGGTTAACTCTTTTAGAAGTATTAGCTGCTCTATTGATCTCTGGCATTTTCCTAGTTACTTCGATGCATCTCTTAACAGATCAGTGGCGAGGAGCTCATGCTCTCAAAAACCACTTAGAAGGACATTATGCTGTCATGACGGCTGGAAAAACGATTTCAGATGCCATTCGAATGGCTAAAACTTTAGACTGGGTAGCGGATTCTGAGGTGTTAAGGGTGTTGCCCTTGCCGGATAATGCCAATCCTCAGCCCACTCTCGATTCCTATTTTATCGACGATTTAGATCGTGATGGAAAGAAGGATCTTTATTGGAAGCACTCAGGGGTTTCCCAACCAGTGGCTAGTTATATGACTGGATGGAAATGTGTGGAGGTGGAGCCGGGATTGTGGGAAATCTTCTTGCAAGCCAATGTAGATGGACAAAGGGTGACTTGGCAAAGTGTCATCCGGCAGCGTGCGTATTCCCTAACCCTTTAGATATTACCAATATCTCTATAAACTTTAGAAAGCAAAGGTCATCAGGTTTTGTTAGCCTGCTAATTCTCCTATTATTGACGTCGTTTTCAGGACTGGGGATGGAAAGCTACCTAAAAGCTAATACAGAAAATCGGATGGTTAAGCGAGAAACTCAAAGTAGACAGGCCCTCTATATAGCCGAAGGCGGGATTGAGTGGGCCAAAGCTCATCTGTTGGTTAACCCAGCACTGCGGCGGGGGAACTTGTCATTCGATACAGGGCGAGTAGATATTTCTATAGAGTTGATTGGAGGAGAGTACAAAGTGACATCTAAAGGAATTGCTGGATTAGCCGTTCGGAAAATTGAGGAGCGACTACAATTAGATCATGAAACTTGGGTCATAACGGGGTATCAGGAGCTTCGTTGGTGAAGTTTATGCAAAATAATCATGACTTCGGTCAGTTTTTAGTTGCAAAGGGTTATCTTGATGAAGTGGGATTGTCAACAGGATTAGATTTGACGTTGAAAGCTGGAGAGCCACTTGGGGACGTGCTTGTGCGTGAGAGTATATTAACAAAAGCTTTGCTAGCAAAGGCCATTCGAAACTATTTAGGTATTCAGGAAATTACATTGACCGGAGTCAACATTGACCCTAGGGTAGCTGGTCTAATTCCTGAAGAAATGGCCCGACGTTATACTCTTATCCCGTATGAACGGCGTTCTGGAAGCTTAAGAATCGCGATGTTAGATCCTACCCACGAACGTGCCCTAAGAGATGTCCGCATGTTTACAGGCTTGGAAATTGTGCCCGCCTTCGCTAAGGCTGAGGAAATTGAAACAGCTATTCGTCAGTATTTGACTGTGGAACAATCTGTCGCTCGTCTTGCTTATAATGTGGACAGCGTTTTTGAAGACTCTAGCATTTGGTCGATTGAGTCCCCTGAGATAGCTGAGCTCGATTCCCAAGAGGACGAGGCTCCCACCCTTAAATTCGTGTATTCCGTATTGCATGAGGCGGTTATACAAGGAGTTAGCGATATTCATTGGGAACCTCGAAAAAATAAATTTGTCGTACGCTATCGTATTGACGGTAAATTAATTAGGAAACATGATCTTTCGGCCAAGATTGCTCGGAATATCGTCTCCTGCTTAAAAGTTATGGCTCAAATGGATGTGGCAGAACGAAGATTTCCTCAAGATGGTCGCATGACATATAGCGCAGGACTTCGGAGGGTTGACCTTCGAATGTCCTCAATGCCGACAGTTTATGGCGAAAAAATAGTGGTGCGCATTCTCGATCCAGAGATGGCTCAGCGTTCTCTCAATGACTTAGGTATGCGCCCGGAGGTTGAGGTAAGTGTGCAAGCCCTGTTGAAACGTCCCAATGGTTTGCTCTTAGTGGTTGGGCCGACAGGAAGCGGCAAGACCACGACTCTGTATGCTCTGCTCAGGGAATTGAATGCCGAAGAGCAAAATATTATTTCAATCGAAGAGCCCGTAGAATATCAACTAGCGGGTGTAAACCAGGTTCAAGTCAATCTTCCGGCAGGGCTCAGCTTTCCAGTCGGTTTGAAACATAGCTTGAGACAAGATCCGGATGTTATCATGATCGGGGAAATCCGTGACGAGGAAACTGCCCGGATCGCCATTACCGCGTCCCTTACTGGACATTTAGTTTTATCAACTCTACATACTAATACAGCAGCAGAGGCCTTGGCGCGACTGATCGACATGGGGGTAGAGCCATATCTCGTAGCATCCGCAATCAGCGGAGTGTTATCTCAACGTCTGGTGCGTCGTTTATGTGAACATTGTAAGCTGCAGTATAAGGTATCTGAGGCAGAGAAAAGAGCCCTTCAATTACCAACCTCAATTTTCTACCTGTATCGTGGGGTAGGATGCCCGGATTGTTTGGGCACTGGATTTCGTGGCAGGATTGGGGTACATGAGTTTTTACTCTATAATCAAGAAATTAAAGATCTTGTGCTGTCTGTGCAAAATGCTCGAGACATTGAACAACAAGCGTTGGTCTCCGGTATGCTCACGGTTTACGATGATGGGTTGTTAAAAGTGATCCAAGGATTAACGACTGTGGAGGAAGTTTTACGAGTTACATCTAGAATTGAAGGATAAGAGGAGATAAAAAAATGCTTTCACTTGAAGAACTTTTACGGTTAGCTGGAGAACAAAAGGCTTCTGATATCCATTTGACGGTAGAGAGCCCCCCGGTTTTGCGTATTGACGGTTCCTTGGTTCAACAACCAATAGATAAACTTTCTCAAGGTGATTTAGAAAAGTTTGCCCTTTCGCTTATGAATGAAAATCAAGGGAAACGGTTTACCGAGAATGGTGAATTAGACCTATCGTACAGTCTACCTGGTGTCGGACGTTATCGAGTTAATATGTTTCGGCAAAGAGGGTCCATCGGAGTGGTTATTCGTTTGATTCCCTTTGTGATTCCTAGCCCAGAAACCTTGGGACTTCCGCCGGTAAGTATTGAGTTAGCTAAGCTCCATAAAGGGTTAGTTTTGGTGACTGGTCCAACGGGTAGTGGTAAATCAACAACACTGGCTTCGTTGGTGGATTATATCAATAGTACTCGGGCTTGTCACATCGTAACGATCGAAGATCCAATTGAGTATTTACACCGGCACAAACTTAGTTTAGTCAATCAACGGGAGGTTGGTAACGATACGAATTCATTTACGAATGCGCTTCGGGCTGTCTTGCGACAGGATCCGGATGTTATTTTAGTAGGAGAAATGAGGGATTTAGAAACCATCTCTACCGCCGTGACAGCTGCTGAAACTGGGCATCTGGTCTTTAGTACCCTTCATACGAATGATGCCACTCAGTCGGTGGATCGTATGATTGATGTATTCCCACCTCATCAACAGCAGCAAATCCGAGTACAATTAGCGGCTGTTTTACAGGGGATTATGTCTCAACAATTGTTCCCTAGGGCAGATCACAAGGGGCGTGTGGCAGCGATTGAGGTTATGATGGCCACGCCGGCAGTTCGAAGCCTTATCAGGGAGGGGAAAACTCATCAACTTCCCACCGTCATCCAAACAAATGCCAAGTTAGGCATGCAAACCATGGACAAAGCTATTATGGATTTAGTACAAAGGGGTCTAGTAGCTTATGAGGTTGCCCAGGAAAAGCTACAGAGTCCTGATAATCTAAGGAGATGAGTAGGCAACGATTTATTTGGAAAGCCGTTGACATAAATGGGAAGATCCAACATGGGGCATCAGTTGGAGATGGGATTTCTGAGGTGCAAACGAGCTTAAGGAAGGAAGGTTACTTCCCGGTTTGGGTTCGTGCTAGTTTTCACTGGAAGGGCCTCTTATTCCCAGACAAACCAAGCATAAAGTGGAGCAGTTTCGCCCGACGGCTAGCTACTTTATTGGAAGCGGGGATACCCCTACTTCAGGCTTTGGAAATAATGACCTTTCATGAAGAAACATTAACAGCAGAGCAAGAACAATGGAATAGCGTTAAGGAACGGGTGGAAACAGGGAGTAACTTGTCGGAGGCCTTAGCACTCATGAATCCTTCCCCTAACTCCTTTGTACTCTCGATGATTAAAGCCGGAGAGTACACTGGAACTGTGGCAAAAGTACTCAGTGAAGTGGCTGATGAGTTAGATCAAGAACATGTTTATTACCAAAAAATTAAGGCGGCGCTAGCCTATCCTATGCTGTTGTTTTGTGCGGTGGTCGTTGTACTCTACATCCTCTCTGTATGGGTTCTCCCGATGTACGAAAGACTCTTCATGAGTATGGGGGATGCTGAATTACCATTTTTGACGAGCCTCATTTTTGCCGGCGGTCAAAAACTCCCCCTCTTTTTGTGGAGTATCCTTGGCTTAGTAAGTGGTGGTTTGCTGATCATAAGATTCAAAAGCCCAGATGGTTGGAAACTACGTCTTGAAAACGTATTGGGACGGGCTCCTCTGATTGGAAAGGTCTACCGTCTTCGGGATTTGGTTCAGTTTAGTCGGATGTTGGGACGCTTATTAACTGCCGGGATCCCTTTGTTAGAAGCCTTACGTTTAACCGCCGGAACGTTACATAGCTCTGAGATGTTAGAGTTAACAAACCAACTCGTACTTAATGTTCGTCAAGGAAAGCGTATGGCACCTCTGCTGCGTACCAGTGGAATCTTTCCCAAGGAAGGGGCTGAAATGATCGGGATTGCCGAGGAAGTAGGACAGTTGGATCGAATGTTGCATTATGTCACGCAAATGTTTCGTCGTGAACTCGAGGATCAGCTCGAGGGTTTAACGCGTATGATTGGACCAGCCCTTATTCTCGCTTTAGCCGGGCTGATTGGCCTAGTCGCAGGTGGGGTAATGCTCCCTATCTTTGATCTCAGTTCACATCTTGAGTAACAGTGCTTAGAAGCCGAAACGGAGGTCAGAAGCCAGAGGGCAGAAGATGGAAGTCAGTAGGCAGAAGCCAGAGAGCAGAACCTGGTAACGTTGGAGTTAAGACCATGAATAGGTTTAGCTTTACTTCCTTTGATAAAAGGGGTGTTATGAAGATGAAGGGGGAGAGTGGGATGAATTATCTCAAGGGGGACAAGGGGTTTACTTTAATTGAAGTGTTGGCTGTGATCATTATTATCGCAGTAATAGCCACTATATCGATCCCTAAATTGGCATCAAGTACAGTTAATGCGAGAAAAAAGGCAGATATAGCGACGGCGCACCAGGTTAAGGCTGCTTTAGATCGTTATCAAGTTGAAAATGGAGCATATCCTATTGAGGGGACAGACTTAACGATAGAAAATGGAGCTGTAACTGGTGTAGAATTTATCCCCAAATACATTAGTAAGTTGGATGCTTCAACGACTCAACAGGTTGTTCCAGATGGGAAGAAGGGTTTTGGAATTGATTCTCTTAAGGAAGACTACAGCATTCCCGACACAGAACTAGCCACGAACACGATCATAATTTATTTATCGGATGATGGTTCGGCGGCTGAGGTTCGGGCGTATGATGTTACTTTAACAAAGGTCTTATGGACGTCAGCTAATTAGCACCTGAGTGATTATATAGAGATATACAATTTCTGGGCAGAGATATAACCGAGAAAAGAGGGTACTACATTGGATTTTATGAGTATAACTATTGGGTTCTTAGGGCTCCTAATTGGAAGTTTTCTGAATGTCGTTATTTATCGAGTCCCCCGTGGAGAATCCATCGTATCACCCGGTTCTCACTGCACTGCTTGTGGGTATGCATTGCGGCCTTGGCAACTCATTCCTGTGCTTAGTTTTATAATTCAAAAGGGGAAATGCAGTAACTGTCAAGCAATCATTTCATGGCGGTATCCCGCCGTGGAACTCCTAACCGGAATCCTCTTCTTTTTTACCGCAGCTATGAGCTTATATATGGAAATTCACTTGGCGCGATTAGCCTTAAACCTAGTCTTTGTATCCGTGCTGATTGCCTTAGCCTTTATTGATTTAGACACCTTTCGTTTGCCGGACGTGCTTACACTTCCCCTTTTAGGTCTAGGGTTACTGGGAGCTTTTTTAATACCTGGAAACCCAACTGGCTGGGAGAGTGTGCTTAGTGCCTTGGGAGCAGGCGGTCTATTCTTAGTAATTGCTCTTGTTTATCCACAAGGAATGGGTCTTGGAGATGTGAAGCTGGTTGCAGCAATGGGTGCCTTCCTGGGATTTCCTTCTATCTTTTTAGCTGTTTTTGCGGGAAGTTTCCTTGGAGCATTCATTGGGATTTCCCTCCTCCTCACAGATAAGAAACGCTTTCGTCAACAGATTCCCTTTGGGCCTTATCTTGCTCTAGGGGCAATCCTGACGTTATTATGGGGAAACCAAATCTTTGATTGGTATTGGGCGTGGGTAAGATAAAGGAGGTATTCCTATGCGAAAGAGTTCAGTGATCTTTGAATTAACGGACTCGGAAATCCGAGCGTTTTGGTTTTCGGCCCCTTGGTTTAGGAAATCAGTTCATAGTGTTACTGAAGTCAGATTTGACCTCATTCCAATACCGACTGGAGTCATCGAACAGGGAGCTGTACGAAATGAAACTGTATTATTAGCTATTTTATCGGCTTATAAATCAGA
>JADQBO010000444.1 GCA_016278585.1 Desulfosporosinus sp. | reverse complement strand
CTGTCTTCATGAGGAACAGTTAGCTGACTATCTCAAACAACGCAACCCTTCTTTAAGGATTGCCCTAGGGCATGAGTGGGGACAAGCCAATTTTTATCGACGCAGCCTGACCACCTATCTTAACCTGGGTGTCTCCGAACTTTATCATCAGTTCACCCAACAACTACAAACAGCAGTACGCAACCGTAACATTCAAGCTCCTATTTATATCTTAAAAGCGGATGGCGGAAGTTTACCACTTGCCAAGATTCGGTCCGTCGATTCCATCTATTCTGGACCGGCGGCGAGTGTACTAGCTGCACTGGCTCAAAGTGACTCTGGGACGTCTTCGATTATCGTTGATATTGGCGGTACAACTACCGACATAGGTCTTATTCTTTCTGGAGCTCCCTTACTTAGTTCAAGAGGAGCCCAAATCGGTGACTTTTCAACCCTTGTCCGCTCTCTAGCGGTCCGTTCAATTCCAGTGGGTGGAGACTCTGTGGTCCGTTCTAAAGATCAGGGCTTTATGATTGAAGATTATCGAATCGGTCCAGCCTATTGTCTGGGTGGAAGTGCTCCAACTCCCACAGATGCAATGCGTTATCTTGGGCTTATTGACTATGGATACTTAGAGCTGGCGGAAGAAGGACTAACCACTTTATTACGGCCTGAACAGAGAACACCACAGTTTCTCCAGGAACTGGCTGCTGAGATCATTGATAGGGTGGTTAACCGAATTGCGGAGGCCGTTGATTCTCTGAAACGAGAGTGGGAAGAAGAGCCAGCCTATAAAGTTTGGGAGGTCCTCCACCCTCATGAAAGCAAGCAGTTTAACACATTGGTTAGTGGTGGAGGTGCCAGAGGAATTTCTACTGCTTTGGAAAAAACTCTTAAAACACCAGTTCGTATCGGTGATTTCCCTGAAGTAGCCAATGCCCTTGGAGCAGCTTTAGCCAGACCCACGTTTGACTGTACCCTTCATCTTGACACTTATATGAAACAATATCGAGTAGAGGAGACCGGAGAACAGGGGAAATGGACTGGATCTTTGCGGCCATTCCGTGAAGTAGAGGGATTTCTTGATACCCTTGTTCAAAAGCAAATAGCCCACTATGGGATAGAAATTCAAGATCTGGAAAGAGAACCTTTCGATTTCTTTCCAATTGTTCAAAATTATCAAACCGTCGGTCAAATTATCCGCGGGGCCGTTCATTTGCGACCTGGTGTGATCGGGAGGGTACAGGCATGAAACGTACAGGAATTCTATTTTTTCCGGCCTTTGATTGGTCACTAGGTGACTCTCATCCAGAGCGTGAAGAACGTCTCCTCTATACTCAAGATCAGCTTTTTGAAGAGGGGATTCTTGACTTACCTCAAATCAAACAGTTTTCACCCCGTGTGGCCTCTATGAAAAACGTACTAGGGGCACAAGCTTTATTTCCAACTCCAGGAGTGCATACAGATAGCTTAGATCCCCATCTCATTGCTGCCGGTAGTGCAATTATACTCGGGGAGGCACAAGTGAAGGGCGAGATTGACAATGGCTTTGTTATGGCACGCCCCCCCGGTCATCACTCAGGGGCCACTGTTTGGGGAAATCGAGGATTTTGTTCATTAAATAATGAAGCAATTCTTGTGAATCATTTGAGAGCTCATTTTGGTAAAAAGAGAATTGCCATTGTCGATACGGATGTTCATCATGGAGACGGAACTCAAGATATCTTTTATCATGACCCTAATATTCTCTTTATTTCTCTTCATCAAGATGGTCGCACACTCTTTCCAGGCAGCGGGTTTATCAATGAAAAAGGAGGCCCCAACGCTTGGGGTCAGACCTTAAACATTCCACTTCCTCCAGGCATTGGAGACGAAGGGTATCACTACATTTTAGAAAATTGGGTGTTGCCACGCCTAGAGGCTTTTGCTCCTGAAATGATCATTAATTCTGCCGGTCAGGATAACCATTTTACCGACCCACTGGCTTCCATGAATTTAACCGCTGCTGGATATGGGCGGATTACTGAACTCCTTCAACCAGATTTAGCAGTTCTCGAAGGCGGATATTCCATTGAGGGGGCACTGCCTTATCTCAACTTGTCCATTTTACTGGCCCTGGCTGGAGAAGATTATCGTCATGTTCGTGAACCCCAGCAACTAGAGCTTCTTCGATCACTTTAGCAGCTCTGAAACCATACATTCAAGAGCTTAAAAAACAATATCAAACCCTTAAACCGAGTTTTAAACCTCAGAACAAGGCTTTTTTCCCAAACGGAACTTGGATGATTATTCCTCATTCGGTTTATTACGATACGGATGGATTTCAGGAAAATCGACATGATTACATAAGAGAGTGCAGTCACTGTGCCGGGACTGTCTATATTGAAAGCAGACGATATACTCAAACGTCAATCTTAGTGCGCATTCCATTCCAAGCCTGCCCCAGTTGCGAGCAAGCAGGTCATGACCTTTGGGACCATCTTCAACAACTAGGTGACAATTATACCAGTGGGATGCTCCAGAACCAGCTACACGATCAACAATATGTTTGGAGTAGGGAAGAAGGACTGAGGCAGTTTTGAAACCAGTAATTCATATTCTTGATTCACATTCAGCAAACCAAATATCTGCAGGAGAAGTTGTTGAACGTCCTGCCTCTGTAGTTAAAGAGTTGGTCGAAAATTCCTTAGATGCTGGAGCAAAACGCATTGATATTACCATTGAAGGAAACGGAGTACCTTTAATTCAGGTGCGAGATGATGGCAGTGGAATCGGGCTTGCAGATTTGCCTTTAGCGGTTATACGACATGCAACGAGTAAGATCACTCATATTGAAGACTTAGATCAGTTGCAAACCCTAGGTTTCAGAGGGGAAGCACTACCGAGTATAGCGTCGGTTTCACATCTCGAAATTTTGTCTCGTCCAGCGGATGAGATTGTAGGATTATGCTTTACGCTCAACGGTGGAGAGCAAGGACAGTTTAAAGAGATCGGATGCCCTGTGGGGACAACCGTGACGGTCCGGGATCTCTTTTATAATACACCAGCCCGTTTAAAATTTCTAAAATCTACACCCACCGAATTCGGTCTTATTAGCGACACAGTCGGACGAATTGCCCTTGCGCATCCAAGTATCGCCTTTTCTCTAACCCATCCACATCAAGCTGTCTTGCAAACGTCTGGGCGTGGGGATTTTCGTGAAACGATCGGCGCTATCCTAGGTCAAGCTATCGCTCGGCAACTGATTCCCATTAATGCACAGCATAAGAATTGGCGTCTAGAAGGGTATATAAGCCCACCAAACTTGGTTCGCTCGTCCAAACAAGCCCAATTTTTTATGATAAATGGACGAATTATTCGTTCACCAATTTTAAGTCGCGCCCTGTCAGAAGGTTATCAAACCTTTATTCCAACGAAAGTTCACCCGATTGTTGTCCTTCATATATCTGTACCACCTTCAGAGTATGATGTGAATGTTCATCCCACAAAAATGGATGTGCGCTTTAAGGAGGAGCAAGGCCTTACCCAATTTATCCAGGAGGCTGTTTATAATACTCTAATTGATAGTAAACCTTTACCTTCGTTTCAGACAAAGCCCTCTGTTTCACCAATATCTAAGGTTTCGTTGACACCACTAAATCCATTAAGGTCTGAATCCTCACCTCGTCTGGCATATTCCAATACGTATAACCAACCACAAATTAAGTTTGCCTACCAACCATCGCTGCATCATAAGAAACCAGACTCTACCATGCCTCCCTTAAAGGTTTCTGAACCCTTAGTAAGCCAAAAGGAAGAGCAAACAGAATTAACTATAGGTCATCTCGATATACCAAAGGGTTTAGACACTCAGGACAGTTCGCCCGCCCAGCTTAAGGTCCAATCCTCTGATCCCTTGAGCTATGTGTGGCCATTATCTCAGTTGTTTAATACCTATATCTTGGCAACAGACGGTAAAGTCCTGTATATGATAGACCAACATGCTGCTCACGAACGAATTAACTACGAACGATTACTCAAGGAGTTTGAACAAGCTGAGAAGCCCAGCCAGGCTCTTTTAATTCCGATTCCCATGGAGTTTACGCTCCAGGAAGAACAGGTGCTCATTGAAAACTTATGGATTCTGAACGAAATGGGCTTTATTCTAGAGCAATTTGGCCCACGCACCTACTTACTTCGTGGCGTACCTGTCCAAACGGGCTCTTTCCAAGCTGATCATTTACTACGCCAATTTATTGAAGAGGTCTTATTGAAAAATTCTCCACCTACCTTTGAGAAGATGTTAGAAGAATGGATTTATCTTTTGGCCTGCAAAGAATCGATTAAAGCCCAAGATTCCCTTAATCTTTTTGAAATGGAACAACTTGTTACAAATCTTAATCAAACCCAAAATCCCTATACCTGTCCACATGGACGACCCACAATGGTTACAATGACCCGTTCCGAATTGGAAAAACGATTTTATCGGACTTAATAACTTTGAAGCTGAACTATTTCGCTACTACTGTTACTCTGCTGTTTTACTAGGATTAGTTACACTGCCCGAAGTTTGGGTGCATACTATCACGGTTATACTACTGAATACACGAACCGGAGGGTCTATGTTAAGTGAAAGCCCCATCCACATAAGAACAACTCATTTGGATTCTAAACTACAAAAAAGACTTCTTTGGTTCCTTCAACAACCCGGATGCAACTGGGTCTTATCACGATGTGGAGAAGAGGAACTGTCAGTACTCACTATTTCTCGTCGTGGTGTTTACTTGACAAATGGGACGGAACGACTAGCATTTCATCCAAGCATGGCCATCATTAGGTTGATGAACCTTCTGCAAGGTGGAAGTGATCGTTTTCTCGATGCAACTCAGTTAAAGCCTGGTGACTCCTTAATTGATGCTACTCTAGGATTAGGGACGGATGCACTGATCGGGGCATGGGCTGTTGGAGAACAGGGAGAGGTCCTTGCCCTAGAAAAATCTCCGATCTTAGCCGCCATGGTTCAGGATGGGTTATACCATTTTCCAGAGACTATTCCTAGATGTAATAATCAGGCTAAACAAGACACTTGGAATGCTCTAGTACAAGCGTCTAAGCGAATCAAAATACGTTGCGGAGAACACGGTGCCTACTTAAGTTATATCCCTACTAACTCTGTCGATGTTGTATATTTTGATCCTATGTTTCGTAAAACTCATAAGAAGTCTGACTCGATCCAACCCTTACACAAATGGTCGGACCATTGCCCACTAAATCATACGTCAATTTCAGAAGCCTGTCGCATTGCTCGACGGAGAGTTGTCCTAAAAGAACGAAAAAATAGTTCAGAGTTCCAACGTCTTGGATTTGAGATACTCTACGGAGGCCAGTACAGTTCTGTTGATTATGGTGTCATTTTAGTTTAATGGAGGATGGTAAGGTGTATCCACTTGTGATAATTATTGGCCCTACCGGCATAGGTAAGTCTTCCCTTGGTTTAGCGCTTGCCCAGAAAATCGGGGGAGAAATTATCTCTGGAGATTCTGTTCAAGTCTATCAAAAACTTGACATTGGTTCAGCTAAACCTACCCCAACAGAACTCCAACTCGTCCCCCATCATCTGATTGATTTTCTTGATCCCTCAGAGCCCTTTACTGCAGCGCAGTTTAAAGAGTCAGCGACTTCTCTTATTGAAGAGATTAGGGGCCGTGGACATGTTCCGATTGTAGTCGGCGGAACCGGACTTTATATCCGCTCCTTGCTTGATCCTTACGACTTTTCCCAACATGGCAGTGAAGAAATTCGTTTCAAATGGAAAGAGTTTGCTGAATTGAATGGGAATTTATTATTACATAACGAACTTAAGAAACGTGATCCGGAAACTGCAGAACAATTACACCCCAACGATGTGTTACGGATTACTCGTGCTCTCGAAATTTTTGAATTAACGGGTAAGACCCTGTCAAGTCAACGTCAATTTAAAGATAATGAATATGAGCCCCTTGATCCCTCTATTTTGTATATTGGGTTAACAGCTCCGCGAAATCTAATCTATCAACGTATTAATCAACGCTGCGTCGACATGCTTTCTCAGGGTTTAATAGAAGAAACTCTAAATCTAATAACTGGTGGTTATGGTCCTACTTTGAAACCGTTACAAAGTATTGGCTATCGTCACGCGATTTGGTTCATAAAGGGCCTTGTTATCCAGTCGGAAATGTTACGTTTACTACAGAGAGATACCCGTCATTTTGCCAAGCGTCAACTGACCTGGTTTCGTCGGGATCCAAGGATTAGTTGGTACGATATAGAGACCGATCCCAGCCTTATACTGGAGTCTGTCGTTCAAGCTTGCAGAGCTTGTCAATCTCGTGTAAAATAGATTGAAGTAGAAATATAAGGTGATGGAGGAAAATAAATGAATAAATCGCCCATCAATTTACAAGATACCTTTCTAAATCAGGTGCGTAAGGAAAACCTTCCGGTGACCATTTATTTGGTTAACGGGTTTCAGCTTAAGGGTCTTATCAGAGGATTCGATAACTTTACAGTGATCATTGAGTTTGAAGGTCGACAACAAATGGTTTATAAGCATGCCATTTCGACGGTTATGCCAATCCGCCCGATTAACCTGGCAGCTGCTAACGCAGGAGAATCCAATACCTAGAATTAAAGAAAATCAAATCACGATCAATCCAAATGTGTATAAAACTAAGTTCGGTTTATTACCGAACTTAGTTTTTATGCTTGAATTCATAATTCAACTATGATATCTTTAAGTTATATGTTTTTATCTTAGCGAAAGAAAGGACTCAATCCAACTATGGAAACTCGAAATCTGAGAAATATTGCAATTATCGCTCACGTTGATCATGGGAAAACCACACTTGTCGATGCTATGTTAAAACAAAGTGGAACCTTCCGAGCTAATCAACAAGTAATGGAACGCGTCATGGATTCCAATGATTTAGAACGTGAACGTGGAATTACCATTCTTTCGAAAAACACTGCTGTTCACTGGCAAGGAACAAAGATCAATATTATTGATACGCCAGGACATGCCGACTTCGGCGGTGAAGTAGAACGGGTTTTACAGATGGTGAATGGGGTACTCCTCATTGTCGATTCCTTTGAAGGACCCATGCCTCAAACTCGTTTCGTTTTACGAAAGGCTTTAGAACTCAAGCTTATTCCTATTGTCGTTATAAATAAAATTGACCGCCCTGATGCTCGACCAGAAGAAGTGGTCGACGAAGTCTTAGACCTATTTATTGAACTAGGCGCGGACGATGAACAGTTAGACTTTCCAGTTGTTTACGCTTCCGCACGTACGGGAATTGCCGGACTAGCACCAGATTCTCTGGAAGAATCTTTAGTGCCCCTATTTTCCATTATCTTAGAGCGTATTCCTGCACCAGTCGTCGATCTTGAAGCTCCATTCCAGATGCTGGTCACCACGCTGGACTATGACGATTATGTAGGTAAAATAGCCGTTGGTCGTATCGTTCGTGGGACAATTCACCAGAACGATAATGTGACCTTAATCAAACGGGATGAAAGTTTTGAACGAACGCGAGTAGGTAAAGTAATGATTTATGAAGGCTTAAAGCGTGAAATTGTTGCTGAAGCTTCGGCTGGAGAAATTGTAGCGCTTACCGGATTGACCAGTGCCAATATTGGGGAAACGGTTGCCTGTGCCTTGAGCCCAGAAGCTTTACCGACCATTGAAGTGGATGAGCCTACTTTATCCATGAATTTTATGGTTAACAATAGCCCCTTTGCTGGACGAGAAGGTCATTTTGTAACCTCACGAAAGATACGAGAGCGTCTTTGGAAAGAGGTTGAAACCAACGTTAGCTTAAGAGTTGAAGAGACAGACTCTGCCGATTCTTTTCAGGTGTCTGGCAGGGGCGAACTTCACCTTTCAATTTTAATTGAAAATATGCGTCGTGAAGGGTACGAACTCCAAGTTTCGAAACCTGAAGTTATTTATAAAATGATCGACGGGGTCAAATGTGAACCTATCGAATTTTTAATTTGTGACCTCCAAGAAAGTTCATTAGGCGCTATTATGGAACTACTAGGAAAGCGCAAGGCCGAAATGGCCAACATGACAAATCTTTCTGCAACACAACTCCGAGTAGAATTTAGAATTCCAGCTCGTGGTTTGATCGGATTCCGTGGCGAGTTTTTATCACAAACACGCGGAGAAGGAATGATGAGCCATGTGTTTCTAGGTTATGAACCCTATAAAGGGGATATTCCCGGACGAAATCGTGGCGCGCTTATTGCGTATGAAGAGGGAGAAACGAATGCTTACGGCCTTTATTCCGCTCAGGAACGAGGGATTTTGTTTGTAGACCCCGGCCTACACGTGTATGCGGGTATGATTGTTGGAGAGAATAAACGTGAGCAAGATATTGAAGTGAATGTATGTAAGAAAAAACAGCTTACAAATATGCGCACTAGCTCAGCCGATGAAGCCTTACGCTTAGATAAGCCCAGAGAACTCTCTCTAGAACAATCGTTAGAATTCATTAACGACGATGAGTTAGTAGAAATCACCCCTAAAAGTGTCCGACTGCGTAAGAAATTTTTAGATCACACGTCTCGCGTACGTTACGCCAAGAGCTTAACAGGGAAATAATAACAATACGTTTCACAAGACACCTTTCGTTCTTACTCGCGTATAGTAGTAAGGATGGGAGGTGCGCCTGTACATATGACAATACGAGTAACGTTTGGACCGGATAAAAAATTGCCTCCGGTTATTCAGTCTCCCT
>JADQBO010000149.1 GCA_016278585.1 Desulfosporosinus sp. | reverse complement strand
GGGTTATTGACAACATTAAATGTTGTCAATAACCCCGTCCCCCTGTCAACCCTGTCAACGGCGATACTCTCCACTGGAGACTATCGTACCGGAGATTATCGTGCTTTTCGTTCCAGGGTCAAGGATACATGGGGCATAGCCCCTGGGAAAATTGGCAAAATTACTTTATAACTGCACCATAAGTTACTATCTACGTATGTTGATAAAAACATTCGAAAGTAGGGATTAAGGTGCTTACACACATAGTTCAATCCGGTGACACTCTATTTCTCTTATCTAAACGTTATAATGTCTCGATACAGGCCATAATTAATGCAAATAACATAGTTAATCCTGACGTTCTGGTTGTTGGGCAAACACTAAATATTCCGGTTCAAGTGGGTATGCCTACTTTACAGCGAGGCAATCGTGGAACTGCAGTGATCGAATTACAAGAAAAATTATTAAGCCTTGGTTACAATCCCGGACCGGTCGATGGAATTTTTGGGGGACAAACAGATACCGCAGTCAGAAACTTTCAGCGTGATAATGGTTTAATACCGGATGGTATAGTAGGACCGAAAACCTGGGCTATGCTTTCTAAAGTTGCGCCCGAGCCTGAGCCAGGTGTTCAGAAATATAGAGTTCAACATGGAGATACGCTCGCTAAAATTGCCATTAAGTTTGGAGTTACTGTGCAATCTTTAGTAGAGCTAAATAATATTTTAGATCCAAATATGCTTTTTACTGGTCAAGAATTGTTGATCCCCATAGGACCTATAACTCCTACTTCCCCGCCACCTTCCCCTCTACCGGAAACGGGTCCAGGATGGGTAACTTTGGGTAAGGATAATCTTCATTCTCACTACGAAAGTACAAATATTAACTTACCATTAACAAACTTTCAGGCTATTCGTACCACCCCTGGTAGACTTACTCCTTTATTAACAAGTGATAGTATTTACGTGCAAGCTGGTACGACAACGGTTGCTGAGATTTATGCGATCGACAGGGCAACTCGACAAATTAGATGGAGTATGAGACTTGGAAGTGGGCAAGCTTTAGGAACTCCAGCCTTTCGAAATGGGGTTGTCTATTGTACAGGAGATAGACTGAGAGCAATTAGAGATGATGGAAATACTGGAACATTATTGTGGGAGGCCGATCTTCAACCCATCTACTCTGTAACAGTATCTGGAAATAGGATTTATGTACCAGCAACTGGTCCCTACCAGAATGCACCAAATAATACCCATGCTTTAGATGCGGAAACCGGTGAATTGCTTTGGGTCTCAGCGGCCTCAAATGGTCCTGTAGCAGTCTCGGGAAATAGGGTTTATCAGACTTGGTTAGAACGATTATTCATTATACTGGATAGAGGAACTACTACGGAAACAATTGTAACCATTGGTCCATTGGACGGGACGCTTACTTCGCCAGTTTTAAATGGGCAAATTTTTGTAGGTTCAGTTAGGGGAAGTCTATACTCCTTAAATTCTACAAATGGGGCCATATTATGGAAAGGAACTACAGAGAGTCCAATAGTAGCAAGCCCGGCTGTGGATAAGGAGAGGGTATATGTAATTGATCAGTCTCAAAGGTTATATGCTTTTGATAAGAATTCCGGGAAAGTGCTATGGACTTATTTATTAAGTGAGCAGGCTATCCCTTCGGATTATAAAACACCTATTCCTGCGATAGTAGGAGATAAAGTGTTTGTACCATCTCCAACAGGACAGTTGATAGTTCTAGGTGTTCAAACCGGGGCTGAACTTTGGACGACTCATGGACTAGCCAGATCCGATCGGTATGTGGGTGGATCTCCTTCTGCTTTCAATGGGATGGTAGCTTTACCTGGCGTATATAATGTCTCTACTTGGATTTAGTTAATTTGTTCAAGTATGTATTATTTTAGGAATAAACCTCCATAATAAGAGGGAACCTCTCATATTATTCATTCGCCTTGATTTATCAACTTTATTAGGCAAGAGAAACAATGGGATGGGGTTCTTGATTTAGAGAAGGGGGTTTCAGGAGTGCTTTCAAATGAAACGACTTCACCTGACGAAAACAAGAATATTCCTTTATCGAATCTAAAGGAATTAGGACAAATTCAAATTCCAAGTGCGACAGAACGAATCTATTGTTTACCGATCATTGGGCAAATTGAGGGACATCAAATTTTACCTGCTCAGT
Source organism: Desulfosporosinus sp. (assembly GCA_016278585.1). Taxonomy (GTDB): domain Bacteria; phylum Bacillota; class Desulfitobacteriia; order Desulfitobacteriales; family Desulfitobacteriaceae; genus Desulfosporosinus. The sequence goes on along the minus strand of JADQBO010000149.1, from coordinate 6,676 downwards.
CTAAAACGACCAAATATGAGCATATCATCCCACAATTATTGGCTGTTGAACAAAACTCAAAAATTGAAGGGATCCTGGTCATTTTAAATACGGCTGGTGGAGATGTGGAAGCAGGTTTAGCGATCTCTGAAATGCTTAGTAGTTTAAGTAAACCCTCTGTATCATTAGTTCTTGGTGGCGGTCATAGCATTGGAATTCCCATTGCCGTAAGTTGTACAAAAAGCTTTATTGCGCCGACCGGGACTATGACTGTTCATCCGATTCGTTATACCGGGTTAGTGATAAATGGGCATCAACAGTTTGATTATTTACGAAAAATGCAAGAACGCATTAATCAATTTATATATTCTCACTCGCAGATTAGTCCGGAAAAACTTGAACAGTTTATGTTTACGACAGGAGAATTGGCTCAAGATATTGGAACTATCCTGATTGGGCAGGAAGCGGTAGAAGCGGGATTAATTCAAGCTGTTGGGGGCGTTAAAGATGCTTTTAATGAATTGGATCGTTTAATTCCTCCAAAATCAGAAGGATAGAATCCTATAAACATAAAAAAGCGGCGAAAGTCGCTTTTTTTATGTATTTCTTGTAACAAAACAGGAATATGCTCTCAAGGTGTGGAATTTATATATAAATAAAGACTACTTAGTAAGAAATTATTACGAACAATAATCTTACGAGTAAACCTTGAAATTATTATGTTTGGAGGATTGGTTCTGTGGCGAGGGCAAAGAAACGCCGCTCGGTTAATAATCGCGTGAATATGAAAGTAAACTCCTTAAAAGAAACGATACACAATGAAGTTATTGGAATATTTATTGTCGGAATGGCTTGCTTAGGGCTTGTTACGCTTTTTTCAGACAGAAGTGGCGTGGTTGGCGCGCAAATTGAACAACTCCTAATAGTGTTAGCAGGAAATGGTCGGGTCTTCATTCCTCTTATGGTAGGTGCGTGGGGTCTTGTGTTTATGAATAAGCAAACCCCCCGTTTAGGATCAAAAGCTGCAGGGGTAATCCTTCTCTGGCTTGTTTATGAAGGGATTCTTCACCTTCAGTTACCTGATATAGAGACTTTTTCTAAGGTAGATATGATTGATGAAGGTATGCTAGGGCATGGTGGCGGGCTTATTGGTGCAGGAATTGCTATCCTCTTAAAAACAACCATTGGCATTCCTGGAAGCTATGTTGTTTTAATTATGGCAGCGCTTATGGGGGCGTTGCTGATTACAAATCGTTCATTAATTAAAGGAGTTCATGAGGTAAGTCAGATCGGAAAAGAATCAGGACAATGGATGAAACACCAAATGGGAGATTTTATTGATGTTCTCAAGAATTCTAATCTTGAGGAATCCCAGAACAAGGGGCCTGGGCCTCAGGCGGATTTGAAAACCGAAGTTAGAATTAAAGAAAAAAAGGGCCCATTCAAGAGTATCACTCCAGCTCTTGACCCTGATGTAGTTGAAAGGCCGCTAGTCATTAAGACTCTAGAAGATCATAATGAGTTTCCAGAAAATGAAACTCACGTACCACACAAAAAACAGTTAGAGTTTGAAAAGATGTCTAGTACTGTGCTCGAGAACACGATTATGACACCCGGAAAAGTGACTAGTACTCCAGTTTCTCGTCAGACCCGGGAAGATGGGAATTTTCAACTGCCTCAAGTTATGTTGTTAAACAAATCTCTTAAAATTAAAAATCCTAGACTTAATAAAGACTTAGCTGATAATGTAAAGATTCTAGAAGAAACTCTAGGAAGTTTTGGAGTGAAAATTAAAGTAACGCAGGTCACTCAAGGCCCTGCTATTACACGTTATGAAGCTCAGCCTGCTCCAGGTGTAAAAGTAAGCAAAATAACCAACTTGGCGGATGATATCGCTCTAAGTTTGGCTTCCGCTGATGTACGTATCGAGGCACCTATTCCTGGAAAATCAGTCGTAGGCATTGAGGTACCCAACAAAGAAATATCAATGGTTCATTTCAGGGAAGTTTTAGAAACCCCTGAATATCAAGGAACTTCGAGTAAATTAGCCTTGTGCTTGGGAAAAGATATTACTGGGACCCCAGTCATTGCGGACTTAACTAAAATGCCTCATCTGCTTATTGCAGGAGCCACAGGCTCAGGGAAATCTGTATGCATAAACACGTTGATTCATAGTATCTTGTTTAATGCTCGCCCTGATGAAGTAAAGTTTTTGTTAGTGGACCCTAAAATGGTTGAGTTGGCAAACTATAATGGGATTCCCCATTTAATTGCTCCGGTTGTGACGGATCCAAGAAAGGCAGCAGGCGCCTTAAAGTGGATTGTGACAGAAATGGAGACTCGTTATGAACTGTTCGCTGCATCTGGTGTTAGAGACATCGTACGTTACAACTTTCTACGTACTCAGGATAAGAACGATGAGCATCCGCCGTTACCATATGTGGTAGTAATTATTGATGAATTAGCGGATTTAATGATGGTGGCGCCAGGGGATGTAGAGGATGCGATTTGCCGCTTGGCCCAAATGGCTCGTGCCGCAGGAATACATTTAATCGTTGCTACTCAGCGCCCATCTGTGGACGTTATTACGGGTCTAATTAAAGCAAATATTCCTTCCCGAATTGCTTTTGCGGTTTCTTCCCAGACGGATTCAAGAACTATTTTAGATATGAATGGTGCCGAGAAACTTTTAGGTCGAGGGGATATGCTTTATTATCCTATGGGTGCGAGTAAGCCGCTCCGTGTACAGGGATGCTATTTGGGCGATAAAGAAGTAGAAAACGTTGTTTCATTTCTTCAAAACCAGGCAAAACCTGAGTACCAAGAAATACCTAACTTAGATATTGGAGATATTAAGAAGGAAGAAATGGAAGATGAACTTTTTTTCCAAGCTGCACAGCTTTTTATAGAAAGCGGAACGGCTTCTGTCTCACTTTTACAACGTCGCTTACGTATTGGGTATACTCGAGCTGCTCGTTTAATGGATTTTCTTGAGGGCAAAGGGGTTGTAGGAGGATACGAAGGTTCTAAACCTAGAGAAGTTCTAATGACGAGAGGGCAGTTTGATCTTAAATATGGTCAACGGATGGACGAAATTGCACATTAGTTGCATAATTTTTCTATAGGATTTATGATAAGATAAGAAGTATATTGCCGTAACTGGAAGGAATTAATGATGATTAAGGAGATTAATGTAGGAGAATTAAATACTTTAGATCAGCCGATCCTTATCGATGTGCGTTCTGAGGGGGAATTTTCCGAAGCAACTATTCCGGGCGCCGTAAATCTTCCTCTTTTTAATAACGAAGAACGTGTTGAGGTAGGTACAACATACGCCCAAGCTTCACCGAATTTGGCCCGGGAACTTGGTTTAAGTTTAATTAGTCCAAAACTTCCAGACTTAGTCAAAAAGGTGGGAGAACTTGCGAAAAAAGGTCCACTCGTTCTATTTTGTTGGAGAGGTGGTATGAGAAGCAAGTCTCTGGCGCTGGTCGTAGATTTAATGGGTATTCCTATTTACCGTTTACAGGGGGGGTATAAAGCTTATCGTACTCAAGTCGTTGACTTTTTTCAAACGAAGCTTCCATTTCAGGTGGTGGTACTGCGTGGAAATACAGGCGTTGGAAAAACCGAACTGTTGGGGCATTTACGAGCTGAGGGGTACCCTGCAATTGACCTAGAGAAACTTGCTAATAATCGGGGATCTGTCTTTGGGGCCATGGGCTTAGGAAGTCCGCCGTCCCAAAAAAAATTCGAAGGATCATTGTATGAGGAACTTGCATCATTAAGAGAATTTCCTTATATTATTGTAGAGTGCGAGAGTAAGCGGATTGGAAGGGTTACGTTACCAGCTTGTTTCTATACAGCAATGCAAGAAGGAATCCAAATTCTTCAGTACGATTCGTTAGAAAATCGTGTTCGACGCCTGATCAAAGAGTATACTTCTGTACCTAATGCGTTGGAAGAGATTAAAGCAGCCTTGGAAAGACTGATTAAAACATTGGGCCATGTCAAAGTCCAAGAGTTGCGGACACTGTTAGAAACAAATTGTCTGGATGAATTTACAGAACGATTACTTGTGGAGTACTATGATAAACTTTATGCTTATCCAAATGAGCCGAGTTCAGATTATGCATTTTATTTAGACTATCAAGAGCCTATTAAGGCATTGAGGGAGTTGGAGTGCTATCTTGATGAGAAGGTGGCCCAACCAGGCGGAGAATCTCCTGTATCTGGAATACGATATTCAGCAAAATAAGCCAGGATTGCTCGGCGCTGTGACGACACTCATTGGAATGCTTGGTCTTAATATTCTGACAGTTACAGGGATCGAACAAATCAGACGGGGTCTTCTTGTGGAGGTCCACTCAGAGAAAAAACTAAAAGCATTGCATGAAGCGTTGAGTGAAGTAGAAGCTATTAAGGTGACGGCGTTTCGTCAACCAACTTTGTTAGATCGAATTGCACTACGTCACGGCAAGCGCTTAGATATGGCGGAAATTAATCCACCAACTTATCGTTTTGTTCGTGAAGAATTAGGTGTGCTTGTTAATTTTTTAGGGGATACTTTACTTGAAGGCGAAAATCGTATTATTGGGATACGGGGTATGCCACGTGTGGGTAAAACGGAAGCAGCGATTGCAGCGTGTGTCTATGCAAATAAACGTTGGATTTTATTGTCTTCGACAATCATTCGTCAAGTGTTACGGACTGAGTTATTACTTGATGAGTCCGTGAATAGTATTTTTCTAATTGATGGCATTACAAGTTCAACAAGGGGAACTGATGCCCATTGGTGTTTATTAGAGAAGGCTTTAGAAATGCCAACTATTAAGATCATTGAACATCCCGATGTTTTTATTCGAGATGGTCGATTTAAAGTTAATTTTGATTTTATGATTGAAATTCGCCATCATGAGAATGATGTAATCTGTTTGGAGGATATAGCTTCGAGTTGTACGGCTTTCGATATGAGTTAAAATAGGAGGAAAGGGGTTTTTTTAGAATGGCAGGAGAAGGACAAATGCTCCGGGCCGCTCGGGAACAAAAAGAATGGAGCTTATTGAACACCGAGGAAATCACAAAAATTCGTGTTCGTTATATTCAGGCCCTAGAAGAAGAGGAATATGGAATACTTCCTGGTGCTACTTATGTGAAGGGATATTTGCGAACCTATGCCAAACATTTGGGCTTAAATCCGGATGATATTATTCAACTCTACAGTGCTTCAGTGAAACCTGAAGCTGCTCCTGTTTATGAGTTATCAGACATGGTCGTGAAATCCCGTCCCCTGTGGGTAAGGCCATTGATTATAGGAAGTATGGCTATAGTGGCAATTGTATTAGCTTTTAGCATCAAAAGTTGGTACCAGCCTGAGGGAAACCTTCCAAATTCCCCGTATACTTCGCCACCCTTGATAAGTGCACCCGACCCAGAGACTACGGCTCCTTCTCCAACTGTACCTGAGACCCCTAAAAACTCTCCAACAGATGTTGTCGCTTCTACTCAAGATGGCTTAACAGCGAAGTTAGTTTTCACTCAACCCTGTTGGATTGAAATTAAAATTGACGATCAAGCACCTTTTCAGGGAACGTTTGCAGCGGGAACCAGTAAGGAAGTTAAGGGGATAGAAAAAATTGAGCTTGTTTCCGTCGGAAATGCCGGTGGTCTCACGGTTACACTAAACGGCAAAGTTTTACCGAGTTTAGGGAAGGCAGGAGAAGTTCGACGTAATGTCGTATTAACTAAAGAGACCTTAAATCAGTTATAATGAATAGTTAAAAAGGAGCGTTAAATTTGGCAAAAGATTCTTCATTTGATATTGTTTCCAAGGTCGATATGCCTGAGGTTACAAACGCAATTCAACAGGCTCAGAAAGAGCTGGCGCAACGGTTTGATTTTAAAAATAGTAAGTCCTCGATTAAGCTTGAAAATGAGAAAATTGTGCTGATTTCCGATGACGATTTCAAAATGTCAAATGTTGTCGATATTCTCGAGAGTAAACTGGTTAAGCGTGGAGTTTCGTTGAGATCGTTAGAATATGGTAAGATCCAACCAGCCGCTGGAGACACAGTTCGACAGGATGTCACACTTGTTCAGGGGATTGCTCAAGAAAAGTCAAAGCTGATTAATAAAGTTTTAAAAGATAACAAAATAAAAGTTGTTAGTTCAATTCAGGGCGAAGAAATTCGTGTATCTGGCAAAAATAAAGATGACCTACAAGCAGCGATTGCTCTTTTACGCAAAGAAGATTTTGGGATAGAATTACAATTTATCAACTTTAGATAAAGGCGTATCAACTATCTCGAGGATGAAATCCAAAAGATATCATTAAAAATGCTTGGCAAATTCGCCAAGCATTTTTTGCGGAAATAGTAGTTTAACCACAAGATTATCATTCAGTTACTGACAAGTTTCTTAGTATTGAGTCAGGAAACGTTATTACTTAGACTATGGATAGATTATAAAATTAAATACATTGCAGGAAAATGTCGAACCAATATAGAAATAGTTTCTCTATTAATTTGTAGTGGAGAGGATAATTTTAGATGGAGAAATCAACTTATATTGGCTTGTTACTTGCGTTCATTGCGATCGGGGTAGGGATGGTTCTAAAAGGTGCTAGTCTGGCATCCCTCTTGAACCCTGCTGCAATTTTAATTATTTTGGGGGGTACTGCAGCCTGTATATTTATTGG
>JADQBO010000318.1 GCA_016278585.1 Desulfosporosinus sp. | reverse complement strand
CAATGTATTCGTAGGAGCAAAACTCCAAGGGATAAAAGCAGTAAATCCACCCATCTGATCCTGGGCTTCCCGGACACGAACCATATGTAAAATTCGTTCTTCAAAGGTTTCGACATGCCCAAACATCATAGTCGCAGTGGTTTTCATCCCTTGCTTGTGGGCCGTCGTCATCACGTCCATCCACTGCTGCCAACCAATTTTGTTAGGACTAATTAAGTGACGTACGCGATCATCTAATATTTCCGCCCCTCCTCCGGGAATCGAATCTAAACCTGCACTTCGAAGGCGAAGGATCACTTCCGCAATCGTTAATCCCGATTTGTTCGCCAGATCCCATATCTCAGGAGGGCTAAATGAGTGAACGTGAATAGGATAACGGTCTTTAATATCGCGCAGAAGAGTTTCAAAGTACTCTAAACTCAGATCAGGATGTAATCCCCCTTGAATCAAGAGCTGAGTTCCTCCGACAGCAATAGTTTCTTCAATTTTAGCATGTAATTCATCCTGTGACAAAATATATCCTTCCGGCTCCCCCGGTTTACAATAAAAAGCACAGAATTTACATTGACAGGAACAAACATTTGTATAGTTAATATTTCGGTCAATAACAAATGTCACCACTTTTTGGGGATGTATCTGTTCTCGGATGAGATTTGCCCCTTGTCCCAAAGAAAGAAGATCAGCATTTTGGAGTAGTTTAATTCCATCCGAGATGGACAACCGCTCACCTGCCAAACGTTTTTCGATGATGTTTAACGTTTCCATCTGCACGTACTGCTCCTCCTTCCCAGCCTAGTCAATCTTACGGACTCGATAGAGTGAATCCCGCTCCACCGCAATTCGCCCTCCCTTTTGAATTAGGTTAATCAAGGCTTGTTTACTAATACTATAACTTGAGTCTTCCCCAGTTATAGCAGTGACTCGTTCCTCTACAATAGTACCGTCTAAATCATCGACTCCAAAGCCCAATGAAACCTGGGCCAATTTAGGACCCAACAATACCCAAAAAGCTTTGATATGATCAACGTTATCCAGAAGAATCCGCGAGATTGAGAGCAACTTTAAATCTTCAAAACCCGTAGTATTCCCAACACCCATGGTTCCAAACTTAGGATTTCCGAAGTAAAAGGGACGTGGGCTAAAGGTTAGAAATTTTTCGGTTTGGTCTTGTAGGGTTCGGAGCTCTAGCAATTGATTAATCCAATCCTCTTTGGATTCTTGGTTGCCGTAAACCATCGTTCCCGTAATATTCGTTTCAATCTCTTCGAACGAAGCACTGATATCGGCATAATTAATCGGTCTATCAACGATAAAATAGGTTTGATCACCATTTTTACGTTCACGTACGAGATTGGCCATATATCCAAGGGCCAGAATTTCTTGACTATTGGCTAAGCGTATACCCGCATCAAAATCCAATCGTTGCCCTTTTTCGACTTTATCTATCAAATCTCCAAGTTCACTTTGCGCAAACAATGAGGGCATTACTAAACCCCTCCTTTATTTTAGTGCAATAAGATTAAATCTAAAATGGAGAAGACAAAAAGCAAGCTACTTAGGTAACCATTAAGGTCGAAAAAAGCAACTCCAATTTTAGAGAAATCATCTGCCGAAACAAGGCGATGTTGACGAAAAAGCAAGACAATAGCAATCCCGACGCCTACATAATAAATCCAGCTCATAGACATGACGACTCCGACGGCAATAAAGAACAATGGAGCCAGGGTATGCAAAAATGCTGAAATTTCTAAGCCTCTCTGTAATCCAAAAACAGCCGGAATTGAGTGTAGACCTTCCTTCCTGTCAAACTCAACATCTTGACAGGAATAAACAACATCAAAACCCGCAACCCAAGTCATAACTCCCAACCCCAAAAGAACAGGTGCCAGAGCCCAATGACCAGTAACCCCAATCCAGGCTCCTGCCGGAGCCAAGCCTAGTGAAATTCCTAATACTAAATGGCAAGCCCAAGTGAAACGTTTGGTATAGGAATATAGGACAAGGAAAAAAACAGCGATTGGCATCAACCATAACGCCAACAAATTAAGTTTATACGCTGAAAAGCCTAGCAGCAAAAAGGACAATACTGTATAAAGATAAACTTCGTTCACTCCAAGCTGGCCTGCCGGCAAAGCCCTCTGAGCAGTCCGAGGGTTACGTGCATCAATATGCCGGTCAATCAGACGATTCAAAGACATCGCAGCCGTTCTAGCCCCTACCATAGCCAGAGTGATCCATAAGAGTTTCATAACAGGTGGAACACCATTAGCCGCTAAAAAGGCTCCTAAATAAGCAAATGGCAGGGCAAAGATTGTGTGTTCAAATTTAATCATTTCTAAGAAAACTTTTAGTTTTTGCATACTCCACCCCGTTCGTTACGGTCCTATTTCTTAAGGGTTATACTCTGCGCTCAATTGCTTGGCCAGGTATTGATAAACTTCTCGGAGAGGATGTAATTCAAGCTGCGGTTCAGACGAAATATCCTCCAGTATATCATTTGCCCGCCGGAGAATTGAGTGTACAACTGTCATCTCCAAGCGCTCTTTCCAGGCACCCCATGCTAATCCCAATTCCCAGCCAAAGGATTCTAGTTTGTTCTGTATAGGAAGTGATGCACCTGCGAGTTCAGCACTAAGCCGAGCCGCGACCCCGGTTAAAGCTGCACTCTCAAGTTCAATAATTTTCAGTACCTCATTCTTACTTAGTTTTTGATCCCGAGACAGCCATCGTGAAATACCCCCTTGACTCATGGTTCCCATCACCTGAGCTAAAGGGTCTAAGAAAAGTAGCAGCTTTTCACGGCAAAGCTCTAAAAAGAACTTTCCATATAATAAGTCCCCAACGAGCACTGGAAATTGTCTAAGTTCTTCTGCAAGATCATCATCGTCTTTCATGAGCTTATGTACCTTATTAGCCATAAATATAAATTGAATAATGCCCGCCAACGCTTCTGTTTTTTGGCCATGATCTGCACACGATCCACTTACGGCTAAGACTATCGCTGGATTTAGCGTTTGATCAAGCTCGTTCATATCCATTTGAACCAATTCCTCAAAACCAACTGGTTTAAAGTTAATTTCTTCGCGCAAATGCGCCTGTACTGTGTTCAGTTTCCCACGGAAGCTGAATTCTACCGGAACCATGTTATCGCTCCTTGCCTTCCATTCAGACATTAACCTATTATATATTCGATATACTTATTCAAACTCCTGCCTTTTTATGCAATATACTCTGATAATATGACATTATTATTGAAAGAATATGTACCTTAAGCTAAAAATATAAATAGACCCTGCAACTTCATCTTCATAAGTCACAAGGTCTATCTAATAACAATCAAAAAAGAATAACATTCCTTCTTCATCATCCGTACTCGACTTAGTCCGGAGTAAAATAAATATCCCTCCTAAATATTTACCGCTTCCTTTGGATCCTCAACAATACCCCGCTTCATTTCTGTCGCTGTCATATGCCCTGCCTCGAAATGGTCCGTTAGATAGTTACAGGCATCCCAGGGATTGACACTGTCCCCGCACGTAAAGACGTCTACTGCTGCGTATCCGAGTTCTGGCCACGTATGGATGGCTAGGTGCGATTCAGAGATTACTACCACACCGCTCACCCCTTGAGGACTAAATTTATGAAATACAACCTCACGAACCTCGGCACCAGCTTCCAAAGCTGCATTGACCATCAGTGCTTCGACCTTTTCGCGATCATTTAAAATGTCAAAGCTACACCCGTAAATTTCAGCCAACACATGACGTCCAAGAGAATTTGCCAATTGTGATCTTTGCCCCCTTTTCTTACTAAAAAATGGGAAGAATCTGGGCTGGATCATTATTTTCTCCCGTTAACCCCAAATTTCCATCACGTTAAATTTTAGCATAAAGTACAGCCTTGTCAATAAAATTTTCGTTGATATTGAACTATTCTACTCGATTTTACTTCAAGAGGTGTAATTTTACCTTTAATAATTTTCTTACTAATTTTTTTTGAACCCAAAGCTTGTTTTTAAGCGTTCTTTTAAGTATAAGTAAATCCAACTATAACAAACATAACCAAGCTAAACTCAATTGTTTTAAACGATTTCCTATTGACTTATAAGTACCACTATTCTAAACTTAATAAGGGTACAAGGATAAAGAGGGGTGAATTATTTGAGCCTAACCTTAACGGCAGCTGAAGCAGCTAAAATCCTCAAGGTTTCCAAGTATACCCTTTATGAGCTTGTAAAACGTGGAGAGATTCCTGCTCATCACATCGGTCGTCAACTTCGCATTGACCCAACTGTCTTAGATAACTATCTGCGAGGAACTCTAAATACTGTCAATACAACCTCACCAACAACTCAAAATTCTCCCGTATCATCAACTATTCGCTTTATAGGAAGCCATGATCCAGTCGTTGAACTTCTTTTCGAGTTCCTGAAACATGCTCCCTTCTCTGTCGAATCCTCTGTTTCCTTCAAAGGAAGTATGGATGGACTCATTGCGCTCTATCGTAGGGAAACCGATATTTCGGGAATACATCTTTGGGATGACGTTTCAAAAGACTATAATATTTCCTTCGTCAAACACGTAATCCCTGGTGAGTCTGTCTGTCTAGTTAATCTAGTCCAACGTGAGCAGGGTTTTATCGTAGCACCCGGCAATCCCTTTAATCTTCAAGCTTGGGAAGATATCACTATTGAAGGTTTGAACTTTATTAATCGCCAGAAGGGATCCGGGACCCGTCTACGCCTGGATGCTTATCTGCGATCGTTAAAAATCTCTCCAGGACAGATTCTAGGCTATGAGGATGAGGAAACCACCCATTCCGGCGTCGCCTGCCGGGTTGCCAACGGACAAGCTGATGTCGGCGTTGGAGTCAAAGCTGCCGCTCAACGCCTAGGTCTCGGTTTTATCCCCTTGTTCCAAGAACGTTATGATCTGGTTTGTTTGGGGAAAACCACAAAAACACCGGCATGGCAACAACTTATCGATGTCCTAAAATCTCCAGGATTCATCCAAGCCATTAATCAACTTCAAGGCTATGATACTTCGTTAACCGGAAACATTCTATATAAATGAACTCATGGACTGCCAATGTGTCGAGAATCACCCCCACCCTTTCATCTGCCTTCACTTATACAAGTCGAGATCCGTACTACCTTACATACCTTGTGAGACTTAAGCAACTATAAATTTAGGGGGAAATATTAATGAAAAAAAGTCTTAGAGCACGTTTAACCGTCAGCTTCGCACTACTTATTTTTGTCATGCTAGTGACCATCGTCGGATGCGGAAAAACTGAGACCCCGGCACCATCCGCACCACAAACGACCGAAACTCCTAAACCCGCAAATCCCGACATAATTTTGGCGACCACCACAAGTACCCAAGACAGCGGGTTACTAGATGAGCTCCTTCCAGTCTTTGAGAAAAAAACAGGCTATAACGTAAAAACCATTGCTATTGGCACGGGAGCTGCTTTAGCCATGGGAGAAAAGGGGGATGCTGATGTTCTACTAGTCCATGCCCCCTCCTCGGAAAAAAAGTTAGTTGATAACAAAACAGTCATTAACTATCAACTCGTCATGCATAATGATTTTGTCATTGTTGGGCCTACTGCGGATCCAGCTAAAGTTAAAGGTACTAAAACGGTTGAAGCTGCCTTTAAAGAGATTGCTGCTAGTTCCTCAATCTTTGTCACCCGCGGGGACGATTCTGGAACACATAAAATGGAAAAAGCATTATGGAAAAAGGCCAATATCCAACCAGTGACGGAAAAGTATCAATCCACAGGTCAAGGCATGGGACAAACTCTCACCATCGCCTCGGAAAAAGCAGGCTATACTCTAACTGATCGCGCGACCTACTTAGCTACGAAGAAAAATTTAGAACTTGAGATTCTCCTTGAAGGGGACACTTCTCTCTTAAACATCTATCATGTCATGCAAGTTAACCCTGAAAAATTCCCTAAGGTTAATGCCGAAGGCGCAAAAGCCTTTGTCGACTTTATGATTGATGCTGATACTCAAGCAATCATTGGCTCCTTTGGCAAAGAAAAATACGGCCAACCCCTCTTTTTTGCAGATGCAGTTAAATAAAATAATTCTAGCATAAGTTTAAAGCTCGAAATTTGATTAAGTCCGAGGTTACGGACTTGTCAGATTTCGAGCTTACCTATTCAATTTAATCTTCAGCGAAAGGAGATGTAACGAATGGAAATGATCTGGCAAGGAATTTTAGCTGCCCTTGACCTTCTCCTAACTGGAGATCCCGAGGTGATTAGCATCACACTTCTCACCTTAAAAATATCCGGTACTGGAACCTTTATAAGCCTGCTTATCGGGATTCCATTCGGTACTCTCCTAGCTCTTAAACCCTTTCCAGGGCGTCGACTTATCCTAAGTGTTGTGAATACAGGGATGGGATTACCTCCGGTGGTCGTAGGACTTTGGGTCTCAATATTCCTTTGGCGCTCAGGCCCCTTTGGCTTTTTGAACATTATGTATACCCCAACGGCCATAATCATTGCCCAAGCAATCATTGCGTCTCCCATTGTCGCAGCCTTAACCTGTGCCGCTCTTCAACAGACCAACCCCAAACTTAGGCTGCAAATCCGAGCACTAGGGGCCACTCGCCTCCAATATATCTGGCTTCTTCTTAAAGAAGTTCGTTATTCCTTGCTCGCAGCAATTATTGCTGGTTTTGGAGCTGTTGTCTCAGAGATTGGAGCTTCAATGGCAGTCGGTGGGAATATTCAAGGACAGACCCGCGTTCTAACAACAGCAACTGTCTTGGAAGTCTCTAAGGGCAACTTCGACATCGCAATTGCTCTTAGCGTTATCTTGTGTTTACTAGCCTATGGGGCTACATTAGGCCTAACCCTACTTCAACAGAAACAGCAAGGAGGGCCTTAATGTGCTCGAAGCTCGTGAGATACGTTGGAAACAGGATAATAAAGTTATTTTACAAGATATTAATTTTCATTTATCCCCTGGAGAATGTGTTGGTCTAATCGGTCCTAACGGTTCTGGTAAAAGCAGTTTACTAAAAATCCTTGCCTTTTTAGAAACTCCAACGTCTGGACAGCTCTATTTTCAAGGGCAATTAATCCCTAAGTCGATCCCCCTTTCGATTCGTCGCAAAATTGCCATTGTCTTTCAGGAATCTCTTTTACTGAACACACGGGTTTTTGACAATGTTGCCATGGGACTCAAAATCCGAGGACTCTCTAAAGGAGAAATTCGCCAAAAAGTGGATTATTGGCTGGAACAGTTTGGGGTAATTCATCTTTCTAAACAAGCTTCACGCTCCCTCTCAGGAGGAGAAGCTCAACGTGTTAGCCTAGCACGAGCCTTTGCTATCGAGCCAGATGTGTTGTTTCTAGATGAACCATTTTCAGCCCTAGATGCGCCTACTAAAGAGGGATTACGCATCGATCTGGCGAAGGTTTTTAAATCCACTCAAACCACAACCGTTCTTGTGAGCCATGATTTCAAAGACATCGCTCATTTAACAAATAGAGCTTTGATTCTCCTAAATGGACAAGTAGTCGCAGAAGGATCTCCTGCTGAACTGCTAAGGAACCCCCATAAAGAAGAAGTAAACCGTTTCCTTGGGTACTTCACCACTTAACTAAACTCTTTACCAACCAAACTATGAATAATTGACTACTACAAATAAACTAGCTGTAACGAACTTTGTTGTGTTACAGCTAGTTTATTGTTAAATAACCCTATCTTACCCCTCTAAAACTCTAGCAATTTAGCAAGGATCCAATTCCCTTTGAACTTTAATTAGTTCACTGAGAATGCTTACAGCTATTTCTTCAGGAGTTTCTGCCCCAATTTTAAGACCTATAGGAGAGTAGAGCTTTTGCAAGGCTGCACTCGGTATCCCTTCCTCCTCCAAGTCCGCAATTAATGATTTAACCCTTTTTCGACTACCAATCATACCAATATAGGCGGCTGGTTGATTAATCACTTTCTTTAGACACACCTTATCATAACGATGCCCCCTTGTAATAATCACGACGAAGGTTTGAGGAGTTATGTCAATAGTCTCTAAGGCTCGTTCAAAGTCATCGCATATTACTGTATCAACCGTGCTAAATCGGGTAACATTAGCAAAGGATGGACGGTCATCAACCACCGTAACTTCATATCCTACAATTTTAGCCATTGTTGCAAGGGGGCGCGCAATATGTCCTGCGCCTAGAATCAACAGTTGTACAACCGTTGTCGGAGGTTCTATTAGTAATCGGTAAGCCACTTTTCGGGATGAGCTTTCACATAGATTAAACTCTAAATCTAAGCATATTATTAAGGGTTGGCATTTTCTGCCACCTATCTTGCTTTTCTCTGACCCAATCTTATTCAGTTCCTTGTTACCCAGATCCCCTAAAACTTCTTCGCTAGCCTTAATCACAAGTTTATTTCCCAACCATGATTTCTCCGTAGCTTGAAGGACAGTTACAAGAATGGGATTATTTTGACTCTCAAAGGCTGACAGATAATTTTTGTTAAGCTCTGCCTTTGCTAAGGGGCTATGAGCGCCCACATATTCAATGAATAAGTCCATAATCCCCCCGCAGACCATTCCTTCCTCCTGGGCTATATCCGCAGTCATGTTTAAACTATACGTTTTCGAATCGTACGCCGTTAAAACATTAAGCGCCTCCCGTTTCGCCTCGGCCTCACCACACCCACCACCAATGGTTCCAATGGTCGTCCCATCCGCAAAAACTATCATTTTCGCCCCAGGCTTACGGGGTGTTGATCCGCGTACACTAGTTACTGTTATTAAAACTGCCTCTAAATTTTGATCAAATACCTTTTTCAGTCCAAGGTATACTTGTTTATCCAT
>JADQBO010000367.1 GCA_016278585.1 Desulfosporosinus sp. | reverse complement strand
CGCTCTTTGCTGCTTAGAAGAACAAGATATTTTGCAACAGTTTGTGGATGATGTCTTAAAAATGCAGGAACCTTCTCTTTGGGAATCCATTCTCCTTGGGCGAAAAGCGGTAACAAAGGAATTGAGCGCGCGCCATCTTCTAGTTACAGGAAATCCAGTTTTTAAGGAGGATGGTTCACTCCGCCGAGGGATTTTTAATTTGCGGGATTTAAGTGTGTTTCATGAGTTACGCGAGGAATTGATATCAACTAAAGAGTTAACCCATCAATATCGTCAGGAATTAGACTCGCTGCGCAAAGGTGGAGAAATCATTGCCCATTCCCCTCAAATGTTAGCAGTTCTCGACTTGGCCAAACGAGTCGCTACTGTAGATTCATCGGTTTTTATCAAAGGGGAATCCGGGGTAGGTAAAGAAGTCATTGCGAAGTTTATCCATACAAATAGCAAGCGCTCTTCCGGGCCGTTTATCCAAGTGAACTGTGCGGCAATTCCTGAATCCTTGTTAGAGTCTGAACTCTTTGGATATAGGGGTGGCGCGTTTACCGGATCTCGAAAAGAGGGTAAGTTAGGTCTCGTTGAATTAGCAAACCAAGGCACGTTATTGCTTGATGAAATTGGTGATCTTTCCCTAGTTCTACAAAGCAAACTGTTACGTGTCATTCAAGAACGAGAATTTGTACGTGTGGGAGGGACAAAGACACGAAAAGTCGATATTCGGTTGATCTCTGCGACCCACAGGGATATTTCGACGATGGTTGAGCAGGGATTATTTCGGGAGGATCTATTTTTTAGACTTCATGTGGTACCTTTGGTTATTCCATCCCTCCGTGAACGGCCTGAAGATATTTTACCTCTGGTCCACAGGTTCCGAGATCAAGTGTGGCATAAATACGGGCTCGACAAAGACTTCGCTCCAGAGGTCTTACAATGGTTTCTGGGTGAAAAATGGCCTGGTAACGTTCGTCAGCTCCAGAATACAGTTGAACAATTAATTGTGACTTGTCCGGATAGTACGGTGACCAAAAGTCAGCTAGTCAACGGTCAAATAGCTGAAACCAAGGGCATCAGGGTTAATACAATTTTGCCACTGAAAGAAGCCTGTACAGAAGTAGAACGTCAAATCATTAGTCTGGCTTTGCTGCGCACGCAGAATACCTATGATTTAGCAAAGTTATTGGGAGTCAATCAATCAACCATTGTTCGTAAACTCCAACGCTTTGGTAGAGATTCATTTGAGTGATACATAGTTCATTGTTACAACGGGTGGCATGACTTTTGCAATGTGATTGAAACCATAGGTTGTAGAAATTTGATAGAAAACCATAAATTGATCGGTGTAAGAAGGTGATGGCCAAACTTTAGGTTAAGGGGTATTCAAGTTTTAGGGCAGGAGGGTTTAGCGCAATGGACTTTGGATTAAGCGAAGACCAGAGAATGGTTCAAGATATGGCCCGTGATTTTGCGGAAAAGGAAATTGCACCTTATGTTGAAGAGGATGAAGAAAATCACTACTATCGAAGAGAGATACTCACTAAAATGGGGGATTTGGGCCTGTTAGGGTGGAGCATACCAGAGGAGTATGGTGGAAATGGTATGGGCTGGATGGAAGCTGTCCTAGCATTATTTGAAATTGCCAAAGTTCATACTTCTTGGAGGCTGAGTATTAGCGGCAACACCTGGGGACCTGCAATGACTATTAATGAATGGGGTACTGAGGAACAAAAGCAAAAATATATACCAGGGCTTGTCAGCGGTAAAGCTGTAGGCAGTTTTGCTATTACAGAAGCCAATACTGGTTCCGACGTGGGTAGTATGAAGACCTTTGCAGAAGATAAGGGGGATCACTGGTTAATAAATGGCTCCAAAATGTGGATATCAGGCGGACACACTTGCGATGTCGGGCTTGTCTATGCGGCAACTGAAAAAGGTGGAGGAACAAAGGGGTTATCCTGTTTTATCATTGACTATAATAACACCCCCGGTATTACAAGAATTCCAATTCTTAAAAAGGTTGGTATGTGGACTGCTCCAACCTCGGAATTGGTATTTGAAAACGCAGTAGTTCCAAAGGAAAACCTCTTAGGACCGCTTAATAAGGGCTTTTTAATTTGTATGTGGATGCTGAATAACACTCGAATGGGTTGCGCTACAGGTTCGGCAGCGCTTTCAGCGGCATGTTTAGAGGGTGCAGTTAGATATGCTAATGAGCGTACCCAGTTTGGCAAAGCCATTGGAAAATATCAGATGATACAGCAGCAGATCGCTGAAATGAAACTGGAAGATGAAGCCGCGAAATGTCTTATTTACCAGGCCGCTTGGTTAAAAGAAAATAAACTGCCAAGTCAACAGGCGACTTCATTGGCTAAGCTTTTCGGCAGTAATGCAGCGGTTCATGGTGCAAATATGGCCATGAAAATTTACGGCTCATATGGTTATTCAACTGAATATCCTTGTGGTAGATGGCTCAGAGATGCCAAGCAGTTCGAAACCCTTGAAGGAACCTCTAACATTCATATGCAGATTATTGCTAATATCGAATTGGGTTACCAACCAAATAGGTGAGTGAGTTAACGACTGTAAAGATCAGAAGTTCGAATAGCTAGGAACCACAAAGATAATGCCGAAATACATTAAATAATGCATTAAGGCATTATTAATGTAAGGTTGATTTTGAGAGCTATTTACTTAACGGAATCCTTAAATTTAATGCATAACTGCATTTTTTAGTGATTTGTTCACATAGGCATAACTCCCTGAAATTATATTAACGAATTTGGGTCTTGAGGGAGGAGGTTCCTTTAGTATAGAGAATTGGAGGAATTAACATGGAATTTAAATACAATGTTCGTGATTTAAAGTTCATCTTAAAAGAATGGTTACCAACCGAGGAAGTGATGGAATGTGACCGTTTTAAAGACTTCTACAGTATGGATGATATTGACCAGATCTTAACTGAGGGATATAAAGTATGCCGTGAGGTTATAAGCCCTATCAATGTGGTGGGCGACCGAAACCCAGTCACCTTTGAAAATGGTGTCGTAACATCCCCTCCGGGCTATAAAGAAGTCTTCCAGTTTATACAGAAGAATGGATGGGGTTCCAGTAGTGAATGTGTCAAAGTTGAAGGTGGAATGCCCTTAACTATTTTCAAAGCGGTAGCAGAGATGATTACGGCGTCCTGTCCAGCCATGGGCTCTAACATTAAACTGACGTCCGGTGCGGCCAACGTTATACTGATTTTCGGCACAGAAGAGGATAAGAAAAGGTTTATTCCTAAAATGTTGAGTGGTGAATGGCAAGGAACTATGAACCTTACAGAACCGTCCGCAGGATCAGATGTAGGTGATGCCTTAGCAAAGGCTTACCCAACAGATGACCCCAGAGTATATAAGATTAAAGGGACTAAGATGTTTATCACAGCTGGGGATGGGTCAATATGTGATAATACCATTCATTTAGTTTTAGCACGTCCGCCTCAAGGATGTAAGGGATCGGCTGGTTTAGGGCTCTATATTGTACCTAAATATTGGGTCAATGAAGACGGGAGCGTGGGTAAGCCGAATGATATTACTACGATAGCCGTTGAGCATAAGATGGGTCTCAATGGATCGGCTACCTGTATGTTAAACTATGGCGAAAATGATGAGTGCTACGGTATAATGCTGGGTGCTCCTCCTGATGAAAAGGGTCGCTCTAAAGGATTGGCTATGATGTTTCGGATGATGAATGAATCCCGTATCGGAACTGGACACAACGCGATTGCACAAGCGTCTGCAGCCTATGCACAAGCGTCCCAGTACGCTGTGGAAAGAGTTCAAGGTTACATTAAGGGGGAGCGGGTACCTATCATTAAGCATCCGGATGTTAGAAGAATGTTGATGGATATGAAGGCTCAAACCGAAGGGATAAGGGCGATGATATTTAAGGGTTTCTATAGTTTAGATATCGCCGAAAATTCCAGTGATAAGGTCAAAGCTCAGCACTATGAAGATATAGCCGCTATTCTTACTCCCTTGATCAAGTGTTATAGTAGCGAAACAGCGGTTGCTATGACCTGTGAAGCTATGCAAGTCTTGGGTGGAGTTGGCTACACTAAGGAGTTTCCAATAGAGCAGTATGTGCGTGATTCTAAAATACTAACGATCTGGGAAGGAACTTCTTTTATTCATGGACAAGATCTAGTCAAGCGTAAGATGAGGATGGGAGAAGGCTTACCTTTTGCTAATTGGATGGCAAGCATATTATCCTTTATAAATGCGAACATGACTACGGCTGGTCTGGAGAAGGAATTTATGAACCTTGAAAAGGCTTACCGTTGTATGGATGAAGCAACGAAATTATTCGATTCATGGCAGCTCAACAAGAGGGATGACTTAATCGGTCTTTATGCAATTAGGATGCTCTTTATATGTGCACAGGTAGAAGTAGCCGAGTGTTTGCTCGAACAGGCTTTGATTGCCCAAAAGCAAATCCAGTTATCTCCTGATCATTTCGATAGTAACTTTTACAAAGGAAAGGTAGCGAGTGCTAAGTACTATGCTAATAACGTTTTACCCAATGTATTTATCCTGAGCGAACTAATAACAAATGCAGACTTATCTAGTCAAGAATGTCCAGAAGAGTCACTAATAGTGAATTAGATCTAGATAAAGATAAAGACTCTTAGACTATTGGCATACAGCATTGCAATGCTACTGTGTAGATTTATCACAGTGTGGGGCAATGTGAAAACTCAGTCTCCAAAATACTAAGGGGTTACAACCATAAGCGTCCTCATTTCACGATTTAAAGTGGATTGAGGATGCTTTTTAAATGAACAGGTTTCTTAAACACCACCCTATAGAGAGACAGGTGGCTAGAATTAATTAATAGTTTTGAATATTTAGTTTATTGGCACAAAAGTTGCATAGATAATTGTTGACAATTTCCATTTTTAATATCTTTTGGGTCTGCACTAATCAATAGGGGAAAGGAGGCGTTAGGAATAACTGTTCCCAAAAAAGATCTCTAGCCAAAACTAATCCTAATTAAATGGGTTTGGAATTTTTTAAATGCTTGAAATTGGAGAAAGGGGAGGAAAGACTTATGATAGTTTTGTTAGTATTAGCATATTTTGCGTTGACCGCCGGGATAGGTCTATATATGGTGAGGCAAAAAAGTAGTATTGCAGAATTTTTTGTGGCTAAAAAGGGTTTAAGTGCATTTCTGATTATTCCGCTTTTATTTGCCGAGTTGATTGCCGGTGCGGGTACAGTAGGTAACGCCGCTACTGCATTTAGAATTGGAATTTCATCGGTCTGGGTAAACTGGGGGATGAGTATTGGTTCTGTATTGGTCCTTTTTCTGGCAGCAAAAATGTATCGTGTTTTTTCATTGAAATATGGTACAGTGTCCGTTCCACAGGTATACATGCAAAGGTTCGATGCCAAGACCCGGTCTGTAATGATGATAATACTGGTAGCAGTATATTTAATAATATTTGCAATGCAACCAGTTGCAGCAGCAGGAATAATGGGTCCGTTATTGGGTATGGACAAAGTGATGTTAACCTGGATCGTGGGTGTCGTTTTCATATTTCTTACCTTAACGGGTGGTATGAAGGGCCTTGCCTGGATGAATGTTCTTCATTCTATTGTTATGTATATGGGCTTGGGAGTAGTTTGTTACGTGTCAGTCAAAGCAGCAGGAGGCCTAGGGCATATGCAAACAGTACTTCCTGCAACCATGTTCTCCTTTAATCAGCCAGATATGCTGACCGTTGTTGGATGGGTGTTGGGTACCGCTCTGTCCTTTTTTGCAGCGTCGACAGTGGTGGTGGTTATATTCGGTGCAAAAAGCATGGCTTCGGTAAAAAAAGGTATTATATGGGCCTCAGGACTTGTGATAATTTTTGCTCTGTTTCCGGCTTTAATTGGTATGGCAGGTAAGGTTCTTATGCCCACTGCAAATGCAAATAGTATTCTTTATTTAATGGCTAATCAATTAGGGCCCATGTATGCTGTCCTGGCCTCTATGGGTATATTGGCCGCGATTCTGTCGACGGCTCCGGCATTGTTACTTATATGCATAACAATGCTTACTCAAGATATGGTTCGTGTCATTAAACCAGGTATATCAGAAAAGGAAGAAATGAAATGGGCTAAAATTCTAATCATAACACTCGGGTTATTAGCTACTTATTTTGGTATGCAGTCTACTTCAATACTAGCTCAGATGGCGGGTGCTTTTCAGATACGTTCAGTAGCCGGCGTGGTGTTGCTGGTGGCAATATTCTGGCCGCGTGTAGACAGCAGGGCAGCGTTTTGGTCAATGCTAATAGGTGGAACTGTCGCAGCAGTATGGCATTTTGCAGGTAACCCCTATTGTACCTCTCTGTATCCCTCACTAGCAGTTGGAGTGCCCATACTTGTAATTCTAACGTTAATGGCTAAGCAACCTATTGCTGATGGACACTTAAAATACTTAAAGGCTATCGAGGAAACTGCTAGGGAGGATGGAGGATCCACAGAACCCCAAAAGCCCAATATCGTACATTAACCCAGGAAAGGAATCATCAATTAAGAAGATGAAGGAGGATGGTTTTTTGTACGCCAATGAATATAGAAATAAATTACGTACCCCGGATGAAGCGGTTAAAGTGGTTAAATCAGGTGATTGGGTTTTTATGAGCCATTTTGCCATGTTTCCCCAGGCTTTAGATGAGGCCTTATCCAAACGGGTGGGTGAAGTAAGCAATGTTATGGTCAGAAGTGTGTGTGCTACTGTATCCCCTAAAATATGTGATGAAGATCCAGAGAAAAAGAGTTTCACATATATGAGCGGTTATCTGAGCGGGCATGAAAGGAAACTAGGGGAGAAAGGCCTTTGTTATTATATACCGGGCAATTATAGTGCCAGTCCTACCCTTGTTCGGAATGGAACTATGTATCCGCCTGATGTCGCCATGATTCAAACGACGCCCCCAGATAACAATGGATATTTCAACTTCGGTACCTCAGTTTCCTATGCGAGGGCTATCTGCGAAATGGCCAAAACCGTCATTTTGGAGGTTAATGATCAAGTCCCTTGGGTTTTAGGCGGCGAGCAGGAGAGTATACACATTTCTGAAGTGGATTATATTGTGGAAAAAAGTTATTCTCTTCCTCAGCTACCAGTACCTAAAACGGAAACCGAAGCCGAAAGGGCCATCGCCTCACTATTGATTGAAGAAATTGAGGACGGAAGTTGTTTGCAATTTGGGATAGGAGGCATGCCCAATACCATAGCTAAAATGATAGCAGACAGTGACCTGAAAAATTTAGGCATCCATTCGGAAATGGCCACCACCTCTTATATAGATCTAATTTTAAAAGGCAAGGTCAATGGATCAATGAAGAAAATTGATAGGTATAAAACGGTCTTTACCTTTGCCATGGGTACGCAGAAACTCTACGATTTTCTCCACAGAAATCCTGCCTTTGCCAGCTACCCGGTAGATATAACCAATAATCCGGCCCGGATAGCCTTAAACGACAAACAAATTACGATAAACAATACAGTTGAAATTGATCTGCTGGGGCAGATAAGCTCTGAATCAGCAGGAATTAAACAAATATCCGGCACGGGCGGCCAAATGGATTTCACCATGGGGGCCTTTCAATCGAAAGGAGGAAAACCTTTTATATGTATGAGTTCAACCACCATGCATGGAGGCAAAGTAGTTTCCAGAATCGTGCCCAGTATAAAGACTTTCTCCGCCATTACTTGTGCAAGAACCTTTGCTCCAACTATTGTCACAGAATATGGTAAAGCTCAGTTAACTGGTAAGTCTACCTTTAAGCGAGCTGAAATGCTGATTGAGATCGCCCATCCTGATTTCCGCGATGATCTGATTAAAGCTGCTCAAGCTCAGAACATTTGGACCCGAACTAACAAACTTAGTTAACACAGACTATCTTTCGATGGCCGAGTTTATGAGAGATTAATTGGAATAATGCCTGAATGCATGATGTAATGCTTTTTAGCATTCTAGTAAGATCCGAATTTAAGGGCTATTTTAGAATCCACATTAGAATCTAATGTGGATTCTGATGTCTTATTGCATTAACATATAGGTATAAAACTATTGGAATACTTTAAAACAGGTAGACTGAAAGTTTCGGACCAAAACAGTTGGAAGTAGGTGAGATAAGAGTTGAAGTGAAGAGGGGATATTTTGTTTTAAGATTCCCATGCTGAGGTAATAGTAGTCCAAGTCTAAGACTATAAGGAATAGGGATAGAAGATTAACTTAAAGGTAAGGACAGGAGGAAACGATGGTAGATCTAAATTTAATTGAGGGTGGAAACGTCTGGAAACATATCGGCATGGAACTAGTGCGTGATTCGAAAGGACATCCCGGTGTACATGTAAAAAATACCGACAATTTAAAGCAAGTTTATGGAGCCATGCATGGGGGAATTATCTCACTGGCCGTGGATTCTGCCGCTGCAGTAGCTATAAATGAGTATATTGGCAGTGACTATGCCGCTACAACTGTAGAACTAAAGGTTAATTATTTGTTACCAGTCGTTGACTCAGATATCTTTGGCTATGCTAAGATTGTGAAAAAAGGAAAACAACTTATGGTGACGACAGTAGAGGTTTTGGATAATTTGGAGAAGGTTGTGGCCATTGGTATTGTTACCTATATTATTAAACCAATTAGCTAGTTGAAAGTAAGAATACTAAGAGAAATGGTCTAATTCAAATGACCTGTATCCCACTCAGGAGTCCGTCAACCTTAAGTTGACGGACTCCTGATTTTTAGAGACAAATTGTATTTGTTTGCGGCATCCTCATGGCCCATCCCCTTTTGGTTGGTCGTCATCTGGGCCGGC
>JADQBO010000264.1 GCA_016278585.1 Desulfosporosinus sp. | reverse complement strand
ATGCCAATTATTCGACTTCAGGACAACTAAGCCCGCTTTTAAAAGATCCTCATTTTAAAACGATCGGAGTAGGAACGAAAATTTTCCTCGGTGGCGGGATCGGATATGTCGCTTGGAATGGTACCCAGCATTTTCCGTCCATGATTAACGTAGAGGGCAAAGAACTTGGTAGCGCAGGGGGTACCCTTGCTGTCACGGGGGATCTAAAACAAATGAGCCCGCGCTGGCTGGTTGGGACTAGTTATCTAGGGTATGGTGCAACCCTCAGTGTGGGGATTGGTATCCCTATCCCTATTCTAAATGAAGAAATCGCTCGTTACGCCGCGAAGAAGGATGAAGAACTGTTTGCACCTGTTGTCGATTATGGGGAATCATACCCTTCGTTTACACCAGGGAATCTGGGATATGTCAGTTATGCAGATCTCAAGAGCGGGAAAATTACTGTCAATGGTAAGGAAATTTCAACTGCTCCTTTGTCTAGCATGCCTCGGGCTCGTGAGATTGCTTCAACCTTAAAAGGGTGGATTCAAAAAGGGGAATTCCAGTTGACAGAACCAGTCAAAACTCTTCCCTCACCCGCTGATGGCTTTATCGCTCACAGTTTAAAGGAGGATTGATTAAAGTGTCGCCAAAGAGAATAGTGTTGCGTTTTGGAACAGACATCTCGGTTAAGCCCATTGTTTATCGTTTGGTTAAGGATTACGATTTGGTGGTTAATATTGTAAAAGCGGACGTCAACCCTCAAAAAGAAGGTACAATGATCTTAGAGGTTATTGGAGATCAAAGTGAAAAAGGACTAAACTATCTGCGAGATCTGGGGGTTTCAGTACAGGACCTTAAACAGGAAATTGTGCGTAATGAAGAAAAATGTGTCATGTGCGGAGTATGTACGGGCATTTGTCCAACCGGTGCCTTATATATGGAACGCCCAGCAATGGAAGTGCGTTTTGACGGAGACCAATGTGTTTTCTGCCAGCTTTGTCTAAAAGTATGCCCTATGAAGGCTATGGAGGTTCGTCTATAATTGGAGTTTGAGGAACGTAGTTATAGACAACACCATCGCCAGAAGGATTTAGTGCATTTCCAGCTCGTTGTGAAGGAAACGGATCTGGACATTGGGGTTCGGAAGGAACGATTTTCCCCGGAACTGGTTGAGTGGGTAGCAGAGTCGGTTCGAGCCTGCCGTAGGCTAATTGAAGATTATATCCAAAGAGATCCTAAGTTTGTGAGCTCTTTAACCCCTTACTCTGTTTTACCAGATGCGCCTCTAATTGTTCAGACTATGGCGGAGGCTGGGCGCCTTGCTGGGGTAGGGCCGATGGCCGCAGTTGCGGGAACAGTGGCAGAGTGGGTTGGGAAATCGGTTGCCAAGCGATCCCGGGATGTTATTGTGGAAAACGGTGGAGATATCTTCATACGTACCAGTCAGATTCGTAAGGTTGGAATTTTTGCAGGGGATTCACCCTTGTCTAATCGCGTGGCAATTGAGGTTAGACCGAATCAAACTCCGCTGGGGATTTGTACCTCTTCAGGCAAAGTCGGTCATTCCTTAAGCTTCGGCAAAGCCGACGCCGTTGTCGTGCTCTCCCCCTCCGTTCCCTTAGCAGATGCAGTAGCTACCGCAACTGGAAACCTTGTTCAAACGCTGGATGATTTAGAAAGAGCCCTAGAATTTGCCTCCCAAATTGTCGGGGTTACGGGTGTATTAGTCATCAAAGACGACCGTTTAGCGGTTTGGGGAAGTGTAAAGCTGCTGCCAATGAATACTTAGTAAGTATAAGCCGTTAGGATAAGAAATTAATAACAATAATAAAGTCAAAAATACTTTAGTTACAGCGATAAATCCTTACCTAGAAACTCTTTAATTAAGTTGAACATCGAGATTTCCCGTCGTTAGCGTTTGTTATCGAAAGGAAGTACCGGGGTGAGTAACTCCCACTTAAAGAAGTGGGAGTTGTTACTATTGTATAAAAAGAAACCTCCCCGTCGGGAGGTTTAAGTTTTTGCGCTTATGTCTTTAGTTTCTTATATAACTTGTACAATACAAATTTAGCATGAATTAGGAGAAGAATCAATGCCCATTTTTTAGGAATTTTTTATAAAAGTAGTTAATTTGTTGATAAAGCTGGATTTAGGCAAAAAATAACTCTCTTTTTAAAAAAATACTAGAAATAAGAAGGAGCGAGTCGGTGACTTATAGAAATAAATGAGAAGGGGAGTGATATTGTCTGAAACGATTAAAGCTTATGATGATTGGATTGTTTTGCTTAGCCTTATTGGGATGTGGAGTTCAGCCGGCGATAGCACCCGTTCCGATCGACGACGGGACGAGATTACAGATTCCTGTCAAAAAAACAGTTACTTTAGTGGCCACCGGGGATATTTTAATGCATAATACCCAAATTGCAGCGGGTCAACAGGCAGACGGATCTTTCCAATTCGACTCCTTTTTTGAACCTGTCAAATCTTTAATTCACTATGGGGACTATGTTTCAACCAATTTTGAAGCGGCAATGGCCGGCCCAGATTCTGGGTATACAGGATATCCTAAGTTCAATAGCCCTGATGAAATGGCTGTAACTCTTAAAGAGGCAGGGTATGACTTAGTCATTACATCAAATAACCATATATTAGACAGGGGTTACTCGGGAGCAATTCGTACCATGGATGTCTTGAGGGATGCAAGTTTAGATATCGTTGGAACTTATCAAAGCCAAGAGGAGAAGGATATCTTTTTGATTAAAGATTTAGATGGGGTAAGGGTTGGTTATTTGGCTTATAGTTATGGAACCAATGGAATTCCTGTACCAAAGGAGCACCCCTATTTTTTTAATTTCCTCGATGAAGAGACAATTCTAAAGGATGTTAAAGCATTAAGGCCGCAGGTGGATGTCCTTGTACTGGTACTGCACTGGGGAGTTGAATATAGCCTTCAGCCCACTGCAGATCAGAAAGAATTGGCACGAACATTATTAGAGGCAGGAGTGGATGTGATCCTAGGTAGTCATCCTCATGTCATTCAACCTATGGAAGTTGTGAAGATCAATAATCAAGATAAATTCGTTATTTACTCCATGGGAAATTTTATAGGGGATCAACGTGGGGTTGAACGGAATAGCGGCGTTATTTTAAACTTAACCTTTGAAAAGGATGTTACAGAAGAACGAACTGTTTTGAAAAAGGTATCCTATACCCCGACTTATTCACACAGCTATCGAGACAAAGGACGTCTTCGTTTTCGTGTCGTAGACGTCCAAGCTGCGATTCGTAAAGTGCAGGAGGGTAAAGAACCCTATCTAAAACGTTCGGACTTGTTAGTATTAAAACAAGTTCTTGCGGAGACAAAAAAGCAACTGGGTAAGCCCTTTAATCGAGAAGAAGCATTAAACCGAAGTTAGGTATTTTTTAGGAATAGAGCCCAACATAAGGTGAGTTATTAAAGGGATTAGCAACTAATGGCTAGTCCCTTTAACTATGGAAAGTAATCCTGAATCATGGTTTAAGATTTTAGTCTTTTATCTTTCAGCTAAGTGCTATTTTTCGGGTTTGACTGATAGGATAAGTGACAGTGTTTTATTAATCGTCCAATGGTAGGAGGGTTCACATTGAAAGGTAGGTTAAAAGGGACATTTAATAGAGTAATTAACGGAGACTTTCTAACGAAAAGTAAAACTCAAAATGATTTTCCAGAGGCTTGGGTTCAAATCTGTGGAAATAACAAATCTAACTGGAGTTTCAAGCAAAATCCATGGAAAATGCCCGTTTTGGAGATTTACAATACCACTGCCATTCGAGCTGGAATCATTCAATTACCAGCAGCATCTCTTAGCCTTGGACCTGTTAAAGAGTGGCTCATTAAAATTTTCTTCAAAGGTGACAGACCTAAAATACAGGCGTATTTGCGCATCTACCCCATATCTTCAAAGGGCGATGTATCAAAGCCTTGGGAATATTGCTTTGGAATAGGGTTAGAGCAGGAACAGATCAAGCAAGTCATTAGTGCAGGTCCTGATGTAGATTCTTTACGGTTAGAAACTGGAATTTTAGGACCAGGTTCTCTCTCTATATATAAGATAATTGCGTATTCCCTGTCACCGAACCGTATGACAAGGCGAGTGAAACAAGCTAAACAAGAGGTCTACCCTATAAGTTCGATACAGACAATCGGAGAAATAATCAAACCGATTCAGCTTGCGGCTCCAATTCCTTTAAAGATCCCAGTAAACGTCCAAGCAAGTGTTAATGCTGATGTACGAAATCTCACACCTATCCGAGATAAAGTACAAGTATTTGGAAGCAGCCAAGTTCCGATAGCGACATCAGTATGTGGTCGAGCGCAAGTAGAAATAAGCGGACACGGGTTTTATGAAAGCCTCGAAGATGTTACAGCTAGTGAAAGTGTATCCTCAACAATTACTCGCGATGTATCAGCACTGTATAGATATTCCTTTGCGGTTTGTAATTATGGTAGTCACTCGGCTTATGTCCAAGCAGAGCTTAGCCCTGATGGTATCCATTGGATGGCGGAAGATCATCAACAAGAGGTAGGTCCCGGAAAATTAGTGGTTGTTTCTCCTGAAAAATTCTTACGTTATTCAAGATTAACGTATAGGGCAGATGATTTAACCAAGTTAAGAATTTGGGTCCAAGCTCAAAATTAGAATTACTAAGAAACGAACGATTGTAAACCCTCTCGAATATAATGCACTATATAAAAGATGCTGGATTTTCGGAGGGTGATGATATGGACGGGCTAGCGTTGGTTCTTTTCTTAGCGGTTTTAGTAGAGAAAGTCGTTGAGATTTTTAAGGATATTGTTTATGCTATTCCCTTTTTTCCGGATAAGTTTAAGCCCCTTACGTTAGAAGTACTGAGCTTAGCATGTGGTCTAGTCCTTGCATTTCAAAGTGACATTAATGCCTTAGAACTATTGAATCTTAAGATTTCCAACCCGATGGTTGGTATAGGAATAACTGGACTTGTAATAGGAAAGGGAGCAAATTTTGCCCACGATTTTTTCCATTCCTTCGGTAAGAATAAAAAGACGGTAGATCGGTGAGTTATTAAGGGACTGTAGGCACTTCCTGTGCCGTCCCTTCGATGACCAAAGAGGGGCGATGGAGATCTAGTGTCCCCGGAGGCAGAATGGCGGATGGGGCCTAGATCCGAAAGTCGTTTGCAAGGTTAACTGGATTTTCACAAGTCATAGATTCGGACATAACACAGAAACCTTTTGCCCCTGTTTGTGTTATTTCGTTCACTTTATCTTTTGTAATCCCACCGATAGCAAAGACAGGGACGGTGACAGAAGTGCAGACCTCTTTTAAAAATGAAAGGCCTCTTGGAGGAATCCCTTTTTTACAATCCGTAGAGAATATGTGTCCTGCTATTAAGTAGGAAGCTCCTAAGGCTTGAGCTTCTTTAGCTTCAGTGAGCGAGTGTACTGAGGCACCAAACACAAATTTATTGACTTGACTTCGAGATAGTCTTAAGTCAGCCATAGATAGATGAATATTTGAAAGCTTAAGTCTTGTCGCTATTGGAAGGTTCTGATGGATAATAAGGGGAGTTTTATACAAGTCGCATAGTTCTTTTACTTGACCAGCCAGGTTTTCATAGTCTGTTAAGCCCAAGTCTTTTTCCCTTAACATGATGGCATGAGGTTTTCCTTTGGCTAATTGATTTATTCTAGTTAGATAATCATCTTTGCAAAGGTTCCGATTAGTTACACAAATCAACATATACTTCTACCTAAACTCTTATGTAATCTGTATAAACCGGCTGTAGCCCTCTGTTGATAATCATTTGGTGTACATCCCTTACGCTGCGTGAGTCGGAGATTTCAAATTGTCCATCTCCTTTTTCATCATCTTTGTGTCCTCCAACGCCGACACACACGCCGGCGGATATTTTTGTCGCCACCATTCCTATGACATTATCACGAAAACCTGCTCTCTCTCTGGTGGAAATTGTAATACCTGCAAAGGGCATAAATAAGCGATAGGCAAGCATTACCTGTAAAAGTTGCTTTTCATGGACATCATTTGGGTTATTTTTATCGTTATTGATATAAGGCCTTAGGCGCGGGGTGGAGAAGGAGATCTCCCCATGAGGATATTTTTGTTGAATGAAAAATGCATGTAAGCCTGCTGCAAAAGCATCCTTGCGGAAGTCATCCAGTCCTAAGAGTGCTCCAAAAGCAACCCCTCTCATTCCCCCTAATAGCGCACGCTCTTGTGAATTAAAACGATATGGGAAACTTCGTTTTGGCCCTCTTAAATGTACTTTTTCATACTTTTTCGTACTATAAGTTTCCTGGTAAATGGAAACAAAATCTGCCCCACAATCTCGTATAAATGAATATTCATCAGTGTTTAAGGGATATATTTCAATGCCAACTGTAGAAAAATAGTGGGCTGCCAATCTAACGGCTTCACCAATATAGTCGACGCCAGACTTGTGCCGAGATTCGCCTGTTAGTAGTAAGATTTCTTTTAAGCCGGTCTTGGCTACTTCTTTAAGTTCTTCTTCAATCTCCGCAAAAGAGAGCATCCCTCGCTTTATGCTGTTTTCACAGTTAAAGCCACAGTAAATACAATGATTTTCACAATAGTTAGAAATATATAAGGGGGTAAACATGCTAACAGAGTTGCCAAAATGCTTTTTTGTCTCTGTTGCGGATTTGCTTGCCATATCTTCCAAATAGGGCATTGCTGCAGGGGATAAAATTGCTGCATAGTCTGCTATGGTTAGTTGATCTTTCATAAGTGCTCTTTCTACATCGTTTCTTGTATAGTGATAATCATCGTATTTGTCAACGGATGCCAGGACTTTTCCCATAATATCTGAATCGATGGTATCCATTCCATCTAAATACTGCATATGATTTACTTGCTCAGATTTCATAACTATTCCTCCAAAAATCCAGTCAAAGGACTCGATGCCTCTGCCCTATAATTTAATACCCGTCCTAAGCCTGCAAGATAGGCTGCTCGACCAGCTTCAATAGCTAGTTTGAATGCTTTTGCCATTAAGGCCACATCATTTGCGGTTGCTACCGCAGTATTACACATAATTGCATCGACACCCATTTCCATAGCTTCACAGGCTTGAGATGGACGGCCTATACCAGCATCTACGATAATCGGCAAATCTATTTCGTCGACTAACATTTGTATAAAATCCTTGGTACATAACCCCTTATTGCTGCCGATTGGCGCACCTAAAGGCATGACGGAGGCTGCACCGGCATTGACCAAGGATCTTGCTACATTTAAATCTGGATAGATATAGGGCATAACTAGAAATCCTTCCTTAGCAAGAATTTCGGTTGCTTTTATGGTCTCATAGTTATCCGGCATTAAATATCTTGAATCATGGATCACTTCCAATTTAATAAAGTCTCCACAGCCGATTGCTCTTGCGAGACGTGCGATTCTGACTGCTTCCTCGGCATTTCTTGCACCGGAAGTGTTGGGTAATAAGGTTATTCCTTTGGGTATATAATCCAAAATGTTTTCTTGGCCGTCTAAATTTGCACGACGCAAGGCAAGGGTTACTATTTCAACGTCTCCATTTTCAATAACTGCCTTTGTTAACTCTAGAGAAAACTTACCAGATCCAAGGATAAATCTCGATTGAAACTCATGTCCGCCAATTACTAATGCTTCGCTCACGTCTAAAACACCCTTTCTTAAATATCTTCAATGCCTAACAATAATCGAAGAACCATATTGGCCTGATGTCCTGCACAGATTTGTACTCTAGGCGCCATTAAGCCCCTTCCTATTTCTGCTGCGGTTTCCATGTCGCCACACACATATAAACGTTTCATGGGTCTTACTGTTTGAATTGAATTGGAACTTTCATAGCCTGCCATTCCAGAAGCGGAAACTATTTTGACATTCGCAAGCTGACTTAATGCCCCATTTACCAGCATTGATTTCGATTCCGGTTGATCAAAGGCTTCACAAATAATGTCATAACCGTTGAAAAGATTTAGAATATTACCTTCGGTAACCTTTACATTCTGAGTTTCTACTTTAATAAAGGGATTAATTTCCTTAATCTGCTTGTGGAGTGCCGTTGTTTTTGACATTCCCAAATGGCTGATATAATAACTTTGACGATTCAAATTACTTGGTTCCACAATATCAAAATCCACTAATAGCAACTGTCCTACACCAATTCTGGCAAGCATAACTGCTAGGTTAGACCCGAGGCCGCCTAATCCGGCTATGGCGACTTTTCCCTCTTTTACCCTTTTGTGTACATCGGGTGTATGCCTGGCCATCATCATGCTCTCGAGTTCCTCCATCTTAGGCATAGTGCCTTTGCGAATGATGGTTAAGACAGCATTCTCTGATAGTTGACAGTCATTCATTATTTGAAAGCCATTTACAATGACGATATCTGTCTCGTTCCCAAATTGTTTTCTTGCCTCAAAGGCTGTCTGACAAGCTAGGTCCATCTTTTTTCCGTTAATCTCTAGTATCATGAATCAGCCTCCACCTACGAATCTGACAATTTCCAGAGTATCCTCATCGTAAAGCATAACCTTCTGGTAGGCTGATCTGGGAATCACCTCACCATTGTGTTCTACAGCAATGGTATTAAGGTCAAAGTTTTGGGTTTCTAAAAAATACAATAACGTTAGATTTTTATCTAACCCAATGATGGTTCCATTTACTTTCATTGTCTACCTCCTGATGATTTATACAAAAAAAAGCACAAAATGAACTATACACCCTTTCGGTGGTGTACCCCATTTTGTGCTCTTTTTATTTAATTAGATTTATCTTATATCGTGCCAATGTTTTAGTCAAGTCCGAAGTGAAAGTAGCGGGAACGGGTATGACAAGGGGGAGTATGACAGGGGGACGGGGTTATTGACAACATTGAAAATGTTGTC
>JADQBO010000313.1 GCA_016278585.1 Desulfosporosinus sp. | reverse complement strand
GGGTATTCCTTTATGGATCACGGCTTCGGCGATACTCTCCGCTGGAGACTATCGTGCTTTTCGTTCCAGGGCCAAGGATACTTGGAGCATAGCTCCTGGGAAAGTACATACAAACGACTAACAATGGTGTATTTTTTGGAGCTACTTATTTTTGAGATTTAACTATTATTTTACCTATTAATGTACTTAATCCGATAAGGCCAACGATACCTAGTAAACTATAGGAAAAAGTATTTGAGGGTATAGGTTCATCCACGGATGGACTATTCCGTATCTCGTTTAGAGCATTTTCATAAACGTTAACGTCCTTATCATTATTCGAAGCGGGATATATTTGAACAACTTGACCACTTGTTCGTTTTACATAGGCGGTACTGTTGGCAAACAAAAAGTCC
The DNA here is from genome assembly GCA_016278585.1 of Desulfosporosinus sp. Lineage (GTDB taxonomy): Bacteria > Bacillota > Desulfitobacteriia > Desulfitobacteriales > Desulfitobacteriaceae > Desulfosporosinus. The sequence continues at coordinate 8,551 of JADQBO010000313.1, read as the reverse complement.
TTTTCTTTACCGCCGGTGTTTACATACCATTGAATGGCTGCAAGGTCTGCCAGTAACCCAGGTGAAGGAGCATTGAGTGAGGTTAATGTTAAGGTCTTGTAATCGCCGCTTGTAGCCTCAAAAATACCCCATGCTTTTTTATAAACACGTCCCGATTTTTTAAGGGAGAAAACGCAAAAATCATTAACCGACGGTGTTTCTTCAGCCCAACCATACGTAAAATGATCCAAAACAGGAATAGAGTCGGAAGAAACTGAACCGCTTAGCACTTTAGAAACTGTTACCTGAAAATTGTTTCCTTGTTTACTGATAAGCTGACCAACGATCATAGCGTCTTGGTCTTCTTTAAATTGTTCAACGTCATCTGCGTGTAACATTCTGTAAAGGGCATCAGCTGCGAACGTATCGCTGGGAGATAATAGCAGTAGAAAAGCTATTCCCAGTGCTAAAATATAGTTTCTCATATAAACCTAAACACCCCCGGTTATTTTTTTATTAGTTGCGTTAAACTGTATTTCTACGTGGCCTTTCGTGATCCTTCTTCTTACCAATCCTTATAGCTTGAACTATAATAACGGGAGATTTAGAATATAGGGAACCCAAGATATGGAGTATGGAGGACGGTACTTATCTCAATTCTTTTGCGATTCTACTCTCTCATCATTTTGAGGCAAAACATATAAGCAAGTTAGTGCAAGTTGTATATGAATTAATTAAAAAGCTGATTAAAAATCCATCTTTTTATGCTGAGAGGCCAAAAAGTGGTATATAATCAGCTTTTTTATATTTGTTTTAGTTGGTTTTGAATTAATTCGGATAAGAACTGTTTTATAATAATTTAAAGGTGTCTCACCCAACTTTGTAATGCACTAGACTATCTTTTTGTAAATTTTATAACGTTAAACTGACGTTTGGGTATTACCTAACTAATAGCTGGAAGGCATGAGTATTTCCAGCAATAGCAGAAATAGGACTATCAGGGAAACATTTTGCATCCTATTAAGTTAGATTTTACAAACCAAACCATAGGAGCGTAAAGAAAGATATTACCGATACTAGGACCGAAGCAATGATCATTGCTCCAAGTGGACGTAGTGCCCGATTCCGCAAACTTGATAGATGTACATTAAGGCCTAATCCAACCATGGCTGCTGCCAGCAGAAAAGAGGATGCCTTGGAAATTTCGTTTAGAACAACGTCAGGAATCGGCAGATATGTTCCTGCTAAACTTGTTAACATGAATCCTACTAAAAACCAGGGAAAGGGTGCACTTTGATTGCCCTCCCCCTCTCCTTTGTGCTTCATCCAAAGGGAAAGGATTAAGCTAAGGGGGATCAGCAGAAATACTCTACCAAGCTTAGCTAGTAAGCCCATTGCCAACACATCCTGACCCGCAGGCATTGAAGCTGCTGCCACATGAGCGATTTCATGTAAACTCACACCACTCCATACCCCGTATTCATCTGCGCTTAGAGGCAAAACCGGCATAAGGAAGGTATAAGTTAAGGCGAAGATTGTTCCGATTAAGGCGATAATGCCCGCTCCAATTGCCGTATCTTCGTCATTCGCCTTAAGAATTGGGGATACAGCGGCAATTGCAGCCGCTCCACACACTCCCGTACCGATACCTAGGAGCAAAGATAAGTTCAGGTCTGCTTTGAACAACTTCGCTAAGAGCATAGTTGTTGTAATCGCAATAACAATAATCATTGCGTCATAAACAAGAAGCATCCCGCCCTTATTGAGAACCATATCGATATTAAGCTTGAATCCGTAGAGTACGATGGCAAAACGCATCAGGTAACGTGCAGAAAACTGAATTCCTTCACGAATAATTTCTGGATAACCAATAAGGTTTCGGTAAATTACAGCAAGTAGGATAGCACTTAGCATTGCTCCGATTCGATTGATTCCTGGAAAGTCTCCCAACCATGTTCCAGTGCTAGCAAAAGCCATTGTAAATAGAATTCCGATTATGAATCGATTCCTTCTTTCTTCATCTATCACTAAAGCATTCTGAAAGCCTAGACTCTCCTTTGCTTGAAACCACATTTCATTGTCCTCCTAATCATTCTCTATAGTAAACATCTTGTCGCCTAAAGGGCTCGCCTCTATTTAAACTATAGATTGATTGTGCTTATGGAGCAATATAGGTTCCTTAAGGATATCATTAGAAAAACAAATTACTTCTTAATTCCAAAATGGTGTATTATTATGTCGAACCATATCGAAACTATAAGGGCATGGGTTATGGACTCCCAATTGTTACCGCCGATCATCTTCAAAACCAAGTCTGGATTTTGAGAGAAACTGGCTCTGGAACACGTGACTTTAGTGACAAACTAATCAAAGATTGGAAGATTAACGTAAAAAAATCTCATATATTTGAGTAGTCAGGCTGTAAAGCAGGCAGTGATTGCCGGTCTGGGGATCGCACTTGTCTCAAACTGGATTGTATGCAAAGAATTAAAGGCCAAGGAATTGACAGCGATCCGCATTAAAGGAAAACGATTAATCCGCTCGTTTTCCATAATCAGACCAAAAAATAGTGAAATGTCAAAGGCTATGAGGGTTTTTACAGATAATCTCCTCTCACATGACCTCATCTCTTCACTTATGGATAACAATTCTACCGAACTTAGTTGAGAATAATTTAATTGCACTTTCTCTTAGAAAAGGAGATATATTATACTGTAGTATGTTTACGAGTCTGGAGGGCAGTAGTAAATAATACCAATAATTCTTGAAGTTCTGAGATTCACCTATAAAGCATAGGTATCAGTAAAATACGACAAGGCAGATGGATAAACGGTTCTTGACTTAAGGAAGTGACGTTCATGCTGACACCTAGCTTGGAAGACTACTTAGAGGAAATATATAGGTTTTCTTTATCTCTTGATACAGTTCGGGTAACGGATATTAGCAAAAGACTTAAAGTCGCTTTGCCATCAGTAACAAAAGCGCTTTATAAACTTCGGGATGAGAGTTACATTAATTACGAGCGATATGGAGAGATTCAATTAACGAATAAAGGAAAAGAATTTGGGTGCTACTTAGTAACGAGAAATCAATTACTGCAGGAGTTTCTCTCTCTGATAGGTAGTAAATGTAGTTTCGCCGCTGAGGCTGAAGCTATGGAACATTACCTTTCTACTGCAACAATTGATGCTATCAAAACACTAGTTGAATTCATGAGAAGTAACCCTTCTTGCCTAAATGCTTATAACACTTTCATAAATATAAAAAAAATAGAATAACAAAGATACACAAATAACGAAAGTTAATCCCTTACCTTAATAAGGTCGGGATTAACTTTTTCGTAATTATTACTATTATACTTCGTCAGTCTAAAAAGGGCTAAAGGTCAACTTCATAATATACTACCCAACAATCAGTTTATGCTAAGCCTAAGAGATATGCCGCCTGAGCTACGATAAAACATACTACGAACGCGATCACCGTAGGGATAATAAATCCCATAAAGGTCCACTTTTTACTTCCTGTTTCTTTGTATATCGATAATAAGGTTGTTGCACATGGCCAGTGTAATAAGGCAAAGAGCATAGTGTTGAAAGCGGTCAACCAAGTCCAGCCGTTCGCGATCAGAATTTCTTTCAATTCCGATAAGCTTCCAAAGGCGGTCAATTGCCCTGTTGCAAGATAGCTCATCAGTAAGATTGGGACTACTATTTCATTAGCCGGAAGCCCTATGATAAAGGCCATAAGAATAAAACCATCCAGCCCAATGGCTTGGGCTATAGGGTTAAGGACCCCAGCGATATATGCAATGACGCTTAAGTCTCCAATATAGATATTCGCCATAATCCAAGTAACCATGCCCGCCGGGGCTGCTACGATAATTGCTCGACGCAAGACGAAAATCGTGCGGTCAATAATCGAGCGGTATAAAACAGCACCAAACTTTGGTTTGCGATAAGGCGGAAGCTCCAACACGAAGGATGAGGACTCTCCTTTAAGAATAGTACTGGACAAAATCCATGATACTGCAAAAGTAACCGCTATGCCAAGTAGGACTAAGAGGGTAATTATGCCTGCCGCCTGAAGTGATTGAGCGAATAATAATGAGCTGGTCATGAAAATCGAAGCAATAGCGATAAGTGTTGGAAATCGTCCATTGCAGGGAACAAAATTATTGGTAAGTATGGCGATCAAACGCTCTCTAGGAGAATCAATAATTCGTGCCGATACCACTCCCGCGGCATTACAACCAAAACCCATACACATTGTCAGGCATTGTTTTCCGCAAGTTTTAGCTTTTTTAAACATGTGGTCAAGGTTAAAAGCCACTCGTGGCAGATACCCTAGATCTTCAAGAAGAGTAAACAAAGGGAAGAAAATAGCCATCGGTGGAAGCATTACAGCAATTACCCAAGCCAAGGTACGATACATCCCTAAAACCAACATCCCATGCAGCCAAACAGGGGCCTGCATAACCTCAAACCAGTGGGTAAGAATATCTTGAAAGGCGAAGAGCACGGTGGCAATCATTTGTGAGGGTATGTTTGCTCCTGCGATGGTTATCCAGAGCACCGCTCCTAACATAAGTAACATCAGTGGATATCCAAAAACACGGGAAATAACTATTTTATCAATCTTATCTTTCCAGCTTTTTTGTCCAGATCCTTCTCGAAACACCACTTTTTGAGTAACTTTTTCCGTGTAAGAAAATATATCAGAAACTACACGGTCAGCTATGGGTGTTCCTGAAGCTAAACGTATATGCTCTGTTTCAGAGTGAATCTTCATCAGCGGATCAATATTATTGTTTAACGTTGTCATAGTGTAAATTCTCTCCCTTGCTCTTTATGTGCCACCATTTGCAGAGTTTGCGTACTTGCATAACGACTGATGGTCTTTATAAACGAAACGTCGCTATCTAATAAGCGAAGTGCCAACCATTTCGGATTTACTAATCGTGCTAAACCTAACGCTTCAACCTTCGGCATAAGTGTCTGAATTGCTTTCTCAACTTCTTCGGAATAAACGACCTGTTTAGGAGAAGCATTTTTTTTCTCTACAGCCATGGTGTAGACTGCCTCTTGCAATTCTTTAAGCCCTTCTCCATTCCTTGCTGCCGTGGGAACAATTGGAACACCCAGTTCTTTTTCTAATTCTTTAAAGTTTATTTTCAACTTCTTTTTCCTTGCTTCATCGATTAAGTTAACACATATAATAACCTTTGATGTTATTTCCATCACTTGTAGAGCTAAGTTAAGATTTCGTTCCAAAGACGTTGCATCAAGCACTACAATGGTCGCGTCAGGCTGACCAAAACAGATATAATCCCGGGCAATCTCTTCTTCGACAGTATGAGCTAGCAAAGAATAAGTCCCTGGTAGATCGACCAACAAAAACGATTTATTTCGGTATGAGTACTTCCCTTGTGCATTATCTACAGTTTTTCCTGGCCAGTTGCCCGTATGTTGATGTAAACCTGTAAGCGCATTGAACACTGTACTCTTTCCGACATTTGGATTTCCAGCAAGTGCGATCACATATTGTTCACCGGTCGTTCTGATCCCAAAGTGTTCCCGCATAATACGACCACGAGCTTGAACCTCGTTAGAAGAGTCTTTTGATTGATTTATTTCTAAATTCATGTTTCTCACCCCAACATTTATTTCAATATCTAGATAGTATCAAGTTAAATCTGTTCAACACTAATTAGCCCAGCGTCTTCACTGCGCAATGCAATTACGGTACCCCGGACTAAATACGCAATGGGGTCTCCTGCTGGGGCTCTCCCGATACAGGTAAGAATTGTCCCTGGAACAATACCCAGGTCAAGGATTCGGCGGCGGAGCAACCCTTTTACGTCTAAGTGTACGACATTTGATGTCTGACCGAGTTTCAGTGTAGATAAGGGTATGGACAGTTTTCCCATCTTACGAAATCTCCTTTCAAGAACTGTTAGTCAAAGGCAACTTTTGAACTATCTAATATTCAGTCGTTATAAGTAAAGGGTTTGAAATACTATATTTAAAGGAGAATCAGAGTGTTACCTTAGTTTTGTGGTAATGTTTTCAACAAAAAAAGCCAGCTATTAACGAACTTGCTCCCTGGATCACTTTCGCAGTAGATTTAGATCACTGATCACGCAGTTGAGGGTATGTCATCAAGCCAAGTCATTAAGCGTTTTAACAACTTTCATATCTTTTGTGGTGTACTCAAGGAGTCAAAGAGGTTTTTCAAGGAACTGTAACATTACGAAATGTACCTTCTGCAGGGGCTCGACACGCGTTTGAAACTTATCTACTTATAAACAATGTCGATGGAATTAACCCGGGATTATATAGATTTTTAGTGTTGGAACACTGCTTAATCACTGTTTCTACGGACATAGGTATTGCTGATAAGATCACAAAGGCATGTTTAAATCAAAACTTTATTAAATCCAGTGCGGTAACGTTCCTTTGGACTGCGGTACCCTATAGGATGAATTGGAGATACAGACAAAGGGGTATACTTATATCTAGATGCAGGACATGTTTGTTAAAATTTATACATCAGCGCAGAATCTATTAATTGTGGAACCTGAGCAATAGCAGCTTTTTTGGACGATGAGTTAAATCAAATACTAGGAGTCGATGGAAGGGAACAATATGTAATCTATTTGGCAACGGTTGGGTTAAAATAACAGGCCTGACATTCTATTGACAGAATTAGTCACCTTGACATATAATGATCCCTATATAATTTAAATTTAATATACAAATGGCTGATGATGAGAAATAGTATGTCTTATGGGAGTGTTTTAGCGAGTCAGAGGTGGTGAAAGTCTGATACAAGGTCTCTTTGACTGAATGGTTCTCAGAGGTGTGATCCGAAAGCTATGAGGGCTAGTAGGTGATTCCGGGGGTTTCCCGTTATAGAGACGAGGGTATCGAGAAAGAAATTTTCTCCGTACCTGATTGATTAGAGGTATTTAGTTGTTTATTTTTTAATGTCCAAGCAATGTAGTTGATTGGAATTAAAAAAATATTATTACTAATACAATTAAGGTGGTACCACGGAGTTTTCCGTCCTTTTAGGACAGAAAGCTCTTTTTATTTACCCAATTTAAGTCCCTAGTTACTAAACGGTACATGATAAAGTCGATTAACAGGAAGGATGAGTTTAGATGATTAAGGAAAGAGTACATGTGTTGTCCGATGACGGCTATGAAACTAATGGGCACTTTGGGCCATATGGAGGTGCTTATGTTCCAGAAACATTGGTACCTGCTTTACGAGAATTGGAAGAGGCCTATATGAAATCTTGCCAAGATGAGAATTTCCAGAGAGAATTCAAAGAACTTTTACAAAGGTATGTAGGACGACCGTCTCTCTTTTATGAAGCAAAGGGTTTAACGGAACAATTAGGTGGTGCGCGTATTTATCTTAAGAGAGAAGATCTCAATCATACAGGCGCTCATAAAATCAATAATACATTGGGGCAGATTCTGCTTGCTAAACGTATGGGTAAGAAACGGGTCATTGCGGAGACTGGGGCGGGGCAACATGGGGTAGCTACAGCCACGGCTTGCGCTCTGTTCGCTCTTCCATGTGTGGTTTATATGGGAGAAGAAGATGTACGCAGACAGAATTTAAATGTCTTGCGTATGCGGTTATTGGGGGCCGAGGTTCGTACAGTGACCCATGGTTCGTGTACCCTTAAAGATGCTATTAATGAGGCTCTAAGAGATTGGGTAACAAACGTTGAAGAGACGTTTTATTGTTTCGGCACAGCAGCCGGACCTCATCCCTATCCGACTATTGTCAGAGATTTTCAAACAGTTATTGGGCAAGAGACACGGGAGCAATCCCTAATTGAGTTAGGAAGGCTACCGGATGCGATCATTGCTTGTATCGGTGGAGGAAGCAATGCAATTGGTATATTTCATCCATTTATCGAAGATACAGAGGTAAAACTGATTGGAGTGGAAGCTGGAGGAACAGGCAACAAGACGGGTGAAAATGCGGCTACTCTTTGTCTAGGTGAACCAGGGGTTCTGCATGGCGCGTATAGCTATTTATTGCAAGACAATGATGGACAAATTGTAGTAACAACCTCCGTTTCCGCAGGGCTTGATTATCCAGGCGTTGGTCCCGAACACAGTCAGCTTAAGGAAATTGGCCGAGCTGATTATATTAGCATTTCCGATAAAGAAGCGTTAGATGCCTGCACTTTGCTTTGTCAAACGGAAGGAATACTACCGGCTCTGGAAAGTGCACATGCTGTTGCTTATGCAGCGAAACTTGCCCCCAAGCTCTCGAAAGAACAGGTGATCGTCGTTAATCTCTCGGGAAGAGGAGATAAAGACGTAGAAACTTTGGCTCAGTATTTGGAAGGAGGAGTAAATCAATGAGTGAACGACTTAAGGCAGTTTTTAAGAGTGAACCTATTGGAGTGACACGTCTTATTTCCTATATAATGGCAGGAGATCCGTCGATGGAGGCAAGCCTTCGTCGTTTGCGGGGACTGGCGGATCATGGTGTGGATGTATTAGAACTAGGGGTTCCCTTCAGTGATCCTATGGCCGATGGAGTAG
>JADQBO010000064.1 GCA_016278585.1 Desulfosporosinus sp. | reverse complement strand
CATGCTCATATCGGGTCGCAAATTTTCGAATTAAAGTCATTCCGACATGAAGTTCAGACTATGGTTAAGTATATGGCAGATATCCATGTGCGTACCAATTGCCTTTTGCAGGAATTGAATCTTGGTGGAGGATTTGGCATATATTATGTTTCTGGAGATGAACCCGCTAAAATTTCGGATTATGCCAAAACTGTTCAAGATTCTCTAGAGGAAGCCTGTGAAAGTCAAGGTTTCCCGCGTCCCAAAATTATTGTGGAACCCGGGCGCTCCATCACGGGAACTGCAGGAATAACTCTCTATACTGTTGGTTCAATCAAAGAAATTCCTGGGATTCGTAAATATGTCGCGGTTGATGGAGGCATGGCAGATAATCCTCGGCCTTCCCTTTATCAAGCACGTTACGAATCAGTTCTAGCCAATCGCTCAAATGAAGAAGCAACGGAGTCTGTTTCTATTACAGGAAAATGTTGTGAGTCCGGAGATATGTTAATTTGGGATATTGATTTACCCAGAGTTAACTCAGGAGACCTACTCGCGGTTTCAGCTACGGGTGCCTATAACTATTCTATGTCCTCAAATTACAATCGACTTACACGGCCCGGGGTAATTCTAGTTAATGATGGTAATGCGGATATTATCGTAAAACCTGAAACCTATTTAGACTTACTCCGAAATGATGTTTTGCCAGAACGTTTGAAAAGTGTGCAAATGGCCAGTCGATAATCATAGTCAGAAAGAACGTATGTGCGTTAGATAACTGCGCATACGTCCTTTTTATGGCAAGGTTCGAACTTCGGATCTCGATTTCTGAGGACGAACAATTACGAGATCAAGAGCAACTAATATTAGGGTTGCGATCAGAATAATGACCAAACCTTTAGAAGAACTCGTTGGTGCATAAGAAAAAGTCGGAACTGAATAAGAAGAATACGGGACTAAAGAAGGGACTGATGAAGGGGCGGGAAATCTGGGTGAGGCAGGTAAATGAGAATAAGAAGGTGGAGAATAAGGCAAGGGAGATTGAACGGCATACTGCGATTGATGTGTGTGGAGGGAAGGCGTATAGGGATAGGCGTTAATTATAGGCAAATGAGTGACGTTTTGATGAGTAGGATAATAAGCGGGGGTGGGACGAACGTAGTTATGGCGGAAGAGGCAGGGATTTCTCAGTACGGGTGTAGAGACACGAGAGTATCCGTGGTTCACTGGCGGTCTCCCCTTTCTTTAAAAACATAGCTTATAACAAGGTCAGGGGAATAGATATGTCTGGGAGAGGCCTTGTATTGGTATTATATGTATATTATTTATTGATGCTACATTTTCGAGAGGTATAACTAATTAATAAGTTTGTATTTTTGACGGAGAAAAGTCTTATTTAAGACTTTTTTTGTTTTTTAAATAAAACCCAAGAATATTTCCAAGGGAATTGTTTGATGCTAAAGCAAAAGAGTTTAGAATGGAGTGGACTCGGATGAAGGGAAAAAAGAATTACAGCGAAGCATTTTTCCGGGTCATCGGAACCTATAAAAACCCTATGCTGCTGGGATTCTTTCTAGGGATAAGTTTAGTATTAGTTATTATCCTAGCAAATCAGGTGACAGGCATTGAAAAAAAACCTATAACTCTTGGGAATACCTCGACAAATACACTCGATCAGACAAATAAGAGATACCAAATTACCGAACCTGTAGAATCTCAAGAAAACCAAGGGGCTGAAGACACTAACACAGATAGTATCAGCAATACCACTGGTCCTGGTCAGATTTATAATGATAATGATTTTGAAGACGCGATCCCCACGTTTAATAAGAAAAACGTTACAGTCCTTTTGGTTGGAGTGGACCAAAGACCTAATGAAAAGACTTTAAGTAACACAGACACATTATTAGTTGCCAATATTAATACCGTCGACGGACATGTCACACTCCTTTCTATCCCCCGGGACACCCAAGTCATTATTCCTGGTTATGGAAAGGAAAAAATTAATGCTGCCGCTCGGTTAGGAAAGGGAATTAAAACTACACAAGACTTAGTTGAGGAGATAATTGGCCAGTCTATAGATGGTTATGTAATTACGAATTTCGAAGGGTTTAAAGAAATTATTGATTCGTTAGGGGGAATAACTCTTACCGTCGAAAAAAATATGGTTTACGATACTGGAGACATGAAAGATGGGGTCATTAACCTTAAAAAAGGGACCCAACGTTTAAATGGAACACAAGCTTTACAATATGCAAGGTTTCGTCAAGATGCCCTAGCGGATATATCTAGGGTATCGCGCCAACAGGCTGTTCTAAAAGCTATAGAAAAAGAATTTCTTCAGGTTAAGACCTTACCGAAATTACCTGGACTCATTTCTCAAATGACCAAATCAGTTGAAACCGACCTTTCAGCAGGTCAGATATGGTCACTGGTAAATATCCTGATTCGTTTTAAAAGTCCACAAATTACCTCTCAGACATTACCGGGTAATTTCCTTATCGAAGATGATATTAGTTATTGGAAAATAAATCCTTTTACAGCCCATAATGTAGTAGAACGGCTTATAGAAGAGGGGAAAACTACGTCAGTATTTTTTCATTAGGTGTAAGAGGTAAGAGAATAGAGATGTAATTCATGAATTGTACCTGCCAGATCCCTTGTCATTTTAATAAAAGGGTTATATACTAGATAAGATTCATTTAGAAGGTTAATTTTTGGAGGGTGAACATTGGATAAGCTGCTAGAAAAATTAAAAGAATACTTACACATGGAAACTGAAATTCCTTTTGAGGAGTTTTCCGAGTATTATCGAAACCTAATGGCTCAACTAAACCAAACGTTCAACGAACTTGATAATGACGCTCGTGTGAAAGCTCTTTATATTTGTTCAATTGTACAGTCTAATGCGGATGACCGAGCCAAAGAGAGTAAAGTTAATGCTAAGGCGTTTAAAAAGATGAGTGCAAAATGTGCCTTTTGGACCGATGCAATCAAATTTAACTTAGGAAAAAGCGGGATGTCTCCTGAGGAGATCGAACAAGCAACCGAACAAATCAATGCTAATATCTAATCTTGATTTTACCAATGAAAGAAGGGGACATCGGACTTTACAGGTTAGATGTTTTCTTCTTTTTAGTTTATCTTGTGAAACTTTTATCCTGTTCAAACGTAATAAGTATAGAGAAAAATTATGAGGGAGGAACAAATATGCCTGAAAGAGTTTACCGGTCAGTACGAGATAAAATGATTGGAGGGGTTTGTGGAGGACTCGCCGAGTATTTCCGAGTCGATGTTACGTTGGTGCGGCTCATTGCTTTAGTTTCCTTGTTTGCAGGGGGAGTAGGCTTTCTAGCTTATTTAGCAGCCTGGGTAATTATTCCAGTAAATCCTAAAGAATTAGATGGATATACTGGGAATTATAAGGATGAGGCTGGGGGGGTTGTTGTTAAGGAAGTAATCTCTGATCAGGAAGAGATGGCTCTCGAATTTGGGAAGCAAGAGAGTCATCAAACTTACCAAACCTACTCAAATCATGTAAATAACAACCGTCACGATGATCGCACCAAAATTGCCGGTGGAATTTTAGTAGTTCTGGGAGTAGTGTTTTTGCTTGAACGCTGGTTTCCACTATGGTTCAATTTGAGTAAAATGTGGCCTGTAGTTCTAATCATTATTGGGCTTGTTATTATTGTGCGAGGGGGGAGGAAATGAAAAAAGTCTTTGATACAGTAAGTCGGGGGCTGCTCCTGATTACGATTGGGATTATCTTCTTCCTGCTTAATTATGGGTTTCTATCTTGGAGTCTATGGGCGTATGTTGTGGATTTATGGCCTTTAATCCTTATTTTAGCTGGAATTGGGTTGTTGCTTAACCGGCGAATTCCCCTTAGTGCTATTTTGTTAGTTTTTCTGTTAAGCATTATTGGCTATTCAATAGTTATGGGAGATAAGTCTGCACCTGGGCATATGGTCAGCCCTTATTCCAGGGGTTCAACAGAAACGGAATCCATAAAGGTACCCTTGCCCGCAGATGTGTAAAAAGCAAAGACTAATCTGCTAAACCTTTCAACGTTGCTGTGAACGGGCCTAAGATGGTATAATTTAAAGAATAGTCGTTAGGATAGGAGTTTGAGGAGATAGATATGGATATCATTTTGGCCCATCGCCAAATCGATTTTGATGCGCTGGCGTCTATGGTGGCTGCACAGAAAATTTATCCCAACAGCGTTTTGGTCATGGATGGGAAACCGAATGTCTATGTTCAGGACTTTTTGGCGTTATCAAGAGATCAACTGAGGTTTCGTAAAGCTCAAGATATTGATATTAAAGAGGTTTCTCGGGTTATCTTAGTGGATACCCATGACCTTCATCGGGCAGGATTACTGGGAGCAAAAGTGGCCGGAATTCCTGGAGTTGAGATAGAGATATATGACCATCACCCTTACTCAGGTAAGCTCAAACAAGGCATGGTTATCGAACCGGTTGGAGCATGTGCAACCCTCCTAGTTGAAAAACTGGCAGGGCTTGGGTTACCTTTAAGTAGCTTTGAAGCGACGTTAATGGCCATAGGAATCTATGATGATACTGGGAGCTTATTATTTGATAGTACCACAGTACGTGATGTTCACGCTGTGGCTTATTTATTAGATCAAGGTGCTAACTTAGGGGTTATCGCTAAAAATTTGCGTCGTCCCCTTGCTGAAGAACAGAAAGAACTCTTACAACAATTATTGGATCAAGGACAAACGGAATTCTTTGAAGGATTACCAGTCTATATTTCATATGCTGAAATTAAGGACTATGTCGGTGGACTTGCGTTAGTAGCACATCGAGTAGGGGAACTTGAAGGGGCTGATACTTGGTTTCTGTTGGTTAAGATGGAAAACAGGGTGTACATCGTGGGCCGTTCAAGAGGTAGGGGCCTACCTGTCAATGGCTTAGTACAGTTGTTTGGAGGTGCAGGGCATGAAAGGGCTGCTTCTGCCACCATCAAGGATGCTGAACTCCCTGATATATTGCAGCAACTACGTATCGCGATTCAGAGTTGTGCTAAGCGACCACATCTTGTCAAAGATATGATGAGTTTTCCTGTTAAAACAGTATCCCCTGAGACCCGTTTAGGGGAAGTCGAACAAATTTTATTGCGCTACGGGCATACCGGAGTGCCGGTCACAGAGGATATGAATTTAGTGGGTATTATTTCTCGGCGTGATGTCGATAAGGCAATCAAACACGGTCTAAAACATGCCCCGGTAAAAGGCTTTATGACCACTAAGGTAGCCACTGTGGATTCAGAGGCGCCTTGGGATGAAGTTCATCGACTGATGGTTCAGCATGATATTGGGCGTCTTCCCGTTGTAGAAGAAGGTAATCTCGTTGGCATCGTTTCTAGGTCAGACGTTTTACGTCTAGTTCACGGCGGGTCTGTTCCTATTGAAACGCAACTTGCTCGAGAACGTAGTGCCGCCATGCGTCAGGATATCTTGGACTTGATAGACCATCTGTCCGAAGAAGTAAGAAATCTCCTTGAAGTCGTGAGAGATACTGCAGGAGAAGAAGGGTGTTCGGTTTATATAGTTGGAGGATTTGTCAGAGATTTGTTGCTTACTGTCCCCACTCAAGACTTGGATTTTGTTATAGAAGGCAACGGTGGTCGATTTGCCCAGGCCTTGATGCGGCGTATGCCAAATGGAAAACTGACCCATCACCTAAAGTTTGGAACTGCCCAGATTACATTTCCTGATGGGAGTCATCTTGACATCGCTAGTACGAGATGGGAGCATTATTCTTTCCCGGGAGCACTTCCTCAAGTAGAGGAATCTTGTTTGCGTGATGATTTGTTTCGAAGAGATTTTACGATAAATTCCATGGCAATTTGCCTCAATACGGAGCGTTTCGGAGAACTAGTAGATTATTATGGTGGGAAGCAGGATTTACAACAAAGAAGAATTCGCTTTTTACATAATATAAGCTTTATTGATGACCCTACCCGTATGTTGAGGGCTATTCGTTTTGCCGAACGTTATCATTTTATTTTTGCTAAAGAAACTCAAGATGCGTTTTATACTGCGATAGAAACAGGCGTTATTTCTAAGCTTAGTATAGAACGTTTTACAGAAGAGATTATACTCATTTTTAAAGAAGTAAATTACCTAGCGATGGGTGAGTTTTTAGTTAAGAGCGGCTTATTTAAAGCCTGGTTTGGCAAGGAACTTGCCTGGAATTTTAACATAGCTGATCTAGAGGACAGTGCTGATTGGTCTCTGAACATGCGTTGGCTAAGCTCTGTTTCCCAAATGGACTCCTCCGAAATTAAGACATTGCTTGAACGAGTCAGCTTAAATAAATCAATGAGGGATGAAACCATCGCTTATGTTCAATTACGTCAATCTCTAAAGGACTCCTTAACCTTAAGCGAAATGGACCGATTATTAAACAAGGCCCCAAAGGAAGTTGTGATTGTTTTAGCGCGGGATGAACGATTTAAGAAGCGAATTATGGAATGCATTGAGGCAGGTCAAAGGATTAACATGTCCCTTGATGGAAAGGCTCTCATACAGATGGGTTTAAAGCAAGGTCCAGAGATCGGAGAAATTTTAGATCGGATACGCATGGCTTGGCTTGAGGGCAGAATTAGTACATCAGAAGAAGAGCAAGGAATTGCTCGTCAATGGGTTAATGGCCAGCGTTAAAAGGAGGTAGAGGTTTGTTCGATTTCAATATTACGACTATCATCGCCAATATTCCTGCTTTGCTGATTGGATTTGCTTTTCATGAATATGCTCATGCCTGGGTTGCCGATCGTTTAGGAGACCCGACACCGCGTAGTCAGGGGCGTTTGACCTTAAACCCTTTCGTACATTTAGATCTCTTCGGAACTCTTATGGCTCTCTTGTATCGATTTGGTTGGGCAAAGCCTGTTATGACTAATCCTCAATATTACAGGGGAGATAAGAGACGCGGGCAAATTATGGTTTCGTTGGCGGGTTCGATCATGAATTTATTCATGGCATTTTTGGCAATGCTATTATGGGTTTTGACGATGCTTTGGTTTCAAGGCTCGGAGTGGAGTGGCATCATTTCCCTTGTGTTTCAATCCACTGTCCTTATGAATCTTGGCTTAGGAATTTTCAATCTCTTGCCGATCCCTCCCCTTGATGGTTTTGGCGTTCTTAGGGGGTTATTGCCTGAACAATTCGATCCCCAGTTAGAGATGCTTGAACAGTATGGAATGATTATTTTAATCGTACTACTTTTTACAGATATTCTCGGAAAAATACTTTCTCCCGCGGTAATTGGGATTTTTTACGCTTACCAGAAAATTATTTCGCTGATTCTGACCCCGTTTCTAGGGTAAGGTGGATTAATCATAGATAGAAATCATTTCAGTTGAGAGTAACCTAAGATAACAAAAGGGGTGTTAATATGAAAGGAAGAATATTTAGTGGAATGCGTCCAACAGGGGCATTGCATATTGGACACTTAAGTGTGATCCAGAACTGGGTAAACCTGCAGGATGACTATGAAAGCTATTTTTCAATTGTGGATTTGCACGCCTTGACGACAGGGTATGAAGACAAATTAAACTTTGCTGATCTAAGGAGAGAGATCGCTTTAGATTGGTTAAGTGTGGGAATTGATCCCCAAAAAAGTGCTATTTTTATGCAATCCGCAATCAAAGAACACGCTGAACTTCATTTGCTATTTTCGATGTTTACACCCTTGTCTTGGCTGGAACGTGTTCCTACCTATAAAGATCAGATCCAACAATTAAGCCTCCAGGGCAAAGATTTAGCGACTTATGGATTTTTAGGATACCCTCTCCTACAGGCCGCTGATATTCTGGTATATAAAGCAAATGTGGTGCCGGTCGGAGAAGATCAACTTCCGCACATTGAACTTTGCCGAGAAATTGCCCGCCGTTTCAATCATCTGTTTGGAGCGGTCTTCCCCGAGCCACAAGGACTTGTGGGTAAAGTACCTCTCTTACCGGGAGTTGATGGGCGGAAAATGAGCAAAAGTTATCATAACGCCATCTCCCTTGCCGCGTCTACTCAGGAGATCAAGACTCGGGTTCAACAAATGATAACAGACCCTGCACGGCTACGTAAAGATGACCCGGGGCATCCTGAAGTTTGTGTTGTTCATAAGTTCCATCAGATCTACACACCGGAAGTTACCGAAGTCGAGGAAAAGTGTCGAGCAGGAAAAATAGGCTGTGTTGCGTGTAAACGGCATCTGGCAGAGAATTTAGAGAAGTTAATAAGCCCGTTTAGGGAACGACGTGCTTATTGGGAAGAACCAGGTCGGGTAGAAAAAGTCTTAGAAGAAGGTGCCCAGCGTGCTCGGGTAACTACCTCGGAGACCATGAAAGAAGTTCGCTGCGTCATGGGGCTGTAAATGGAACCTAAAAATATAGGGCCTTTGGTTGAGCTTCCTGCCTACCAGGGCCCACTCGACTTGTTGTTAAACCTTATTCAACAGGAAAAAGTCGATATTTACGATATTCCTATCGCACGAATTGCCGACCAGTTTGTGGAAGTTGTACGCCAGATGGAGTCTATGGACATGGAAGTCACAACAGAATTTCTGGTGCTGGCAGCCCAATTACTTTTTATTAAATCAAGAGAGCTTTTACCAAAACCTCCTAAAAGCGAACAAAGTCCAGTTGAGGAGGACGATCTACGTCAAGAACTAGTAGAACGTTTACTTGCCTATCGCGCTTTTAAACAAGCGGCCAAAGTACTTGAAGGGTTAGAAACTTCCTCAGGACGATCCTATTATCGCGAAGTTAATATCGAGGGTCTATTGGCAAATGTTAAACCAGAAGATCCACTGAAGGGGATAACCTTTGAGGATCTTTGGCAGGCCTTTTATAAAGTCATTGAACGCGCTGAAAAAGGGGAAGAAATCCAATATATTGAACCAGACGAAGTTGCGATTGATAAGATGCTCACGGATGTTTTAAGGCGACTCCTACTAC
>JADQBO010000331.1 GCA_016278585.1 Desulfosporosinus sp. | reverse complement strand
TTTTCCGCCCGCCAGTAGTTACGGTAATGGGACACGTTGACCATGGAAAAACATCGCTCCTAGATGCTATCCGTACAACCCATGTAACTGATTCTGAAGCCGGAGGAATTACGCAACATATTGGGGCGTATCAAGTTGAAATTAACGGCCAAAAAATCACCTTTTTAGACACACCCGGACATGAGGCGTTCACCTCCATGCGTGCACGTGGAGCCCAGGTTACGGATATTGCTATATTAGTCGTTGCGGCTGATGATGGAATTATGCCTCAAACCGTTGAGGCTATCAATCACGCTAAAGCAGCCGAGGTTCCGATTATCGTGGCCATAAATAAAATTGATAAAGAAAATGCAGTCCCAGACAAAGTTAAGCAAGAACTTACTGAATACGGTCTTGTGGTGGAAGAATGGGGCGGAGATACGATCGCAGTTCCGGTATCCGCAAAGAATAATCTAAACATTGAACAACTTTTAGAAATGATCCTGCTTGTCGCAGAAGTTCGAGATTATAAGGCAAATCCCGATCGCCCAGCCACGGGGACTGTCATAGAAGCTGAATTAGATAAGGGTAAGGGACCAGTCGCTACCGTTCTTGTTTCAAAGGGTACACTCAATATTGGAGACGTTGCTGTAGCGGGTTGCGCCTATGGTCGAATTAAGGCTATGGTCGATGATAAAGGTCGACGAGTTAAAAAAGCCGACCCATCTATGCCGGTTGAAGTTCAAGGACTATCTGAAGTGCCTGAAGCAGGAGAATTATTCTATGTCGTAGCGGATGAAAAATTGGCTCGCCAAATTACCTCAGCGCGTATAGCGGTGCGTAAAGTTGAAGAATCTAAGAAGACTGTTGTTAAAGTTAGCTTAGAAGATCTTTTTGACAAGATAAAAGAGGGCGAAATCAAAGAGTTAAACATCATTATTAAAGCGGATGTACAAGGGTCGGTTGAAGCCTTAAGACAGTCACTGCTTCGTCTTTCGACTGGTGAGGTACGCGTCAACCCAATCCATGGTGGAGTCGGTGCAATTAATAAAAACGACATTATGCTAGCGTCAGCTTCAAGCGCAATTATATTGGGCTTTAATGTTCGACCGGATGCCAATGCTAAGGCGACGGCTGAATTAGAGGGCGTTGACTTACGTCTGTATCGAGTCATCTATGATGCCATTGAAGATGTAAAAGCAGCAATGACCGGCTTACTAGATCCTTCCTTTAAAGAGGTCGTGGTGGGTAAAGCTCAAGTTCGCCAAGTCTTTAAAGTTCCGAAAGCAGGAACAGTTGCCGGGTGCATGGTAACAGAAGGGAAAATTATACGTTCTGCCAAAGTACGCGTTATTCGGGATAGTATTGTAATCCATGAAGGCGTTATGGAATCTCTGAGGCGCTTTAAGGATGATGCTAAAGAGGTTGCCGAGGGTTATGAATGCGGAATAGGTATTGAAAAGTATAATGATCTTAAAGAAGACGACATTATTGAGGCCTTTGTCATGGAAGAAGTCAAACGAACATTATAGTAAATCAGCCCTGGAGGTATAGGTATGGCAAAACATCGACCTAATCGATTGGCAGAAACACTTAAAGAAGAGATCTCACAACTTATACGAGTGGAGTTAAAAGATCCACGCATAGGATTTGTAACTTTAACAAGTGTGGATGTCGCGGATGATTTATCACACGCCAAAGTGTATGTTAGCGTATTAGGAACTGAGGATGAAGGAAAAGCATCATTGGAGGCCTTGAATCGCGCAGCAGGATTTGTTCGATGTGAAATCGGAAAAAGGGTACGACTCCGACATGTACCATCCATCGTTTTCAAATACGATCCTTCCATTCAGCATGGTGCACATATTTCAAAATTATTGAAGGATGTTGGAGTAACTGATGAACCGGGTAAGGAAGATTCACATGAATAGAAACACCCTTGTCGAAGAGTTCATTGAAGTTCTTGGAAAAGCGCCGAAGGTGGCGCTTTTCTCCCATGTATCTCCAGATGGAGACTGTGTGGGATCCATGTTAGCTATCGGTCTGGCCTTGGAAAAAATGGGCAAAGAAGTATCTTTTTATAATCCTAGTCGAATACCAAGTAATCTGGAGTTTTTGCCGGGCTCGTCTCGTATATGCCAACAGCTTCCCGATCCACAACCAGAAACCCTCATGTTTGTGGACTGTACGGATCTGGGGCGTGTTAATCTTTCGATGTCCGACATTTCTAAAGTAAGTACCGTACTTAACTTAGATCATCATATCTCGAATCAGAACTTTGGTCACCTCAACTGGGTAGATTCCCAAGCGAGTGCAGTGGGAGAGCTGGCCTTAACTCTAATTAACCTTCTAGGTGTAGAGATAGATGGAGACATTGCGACCAATCTTTATACAGCCATTGTGACAGACTCGGGCTGCTTTCAGTATAGTAATACCACAGCTCAAACTCATCGATTGGCAGCTGATCTATTGGATAAAGGTATTGATTTATCAGACATTCATCATAAGATTTTTGATCAAAAACCTCTTTCCCAAATTAAGCTGCTTCAATCTGCGTTAAACGGACTGGAGATCCATGCTAAGGGCCAGCTAGCGCTCATGACTTTAAGCTTAGAAGATTTCCATAAAAGTGGCGCAGAACAGGAGTCAAGTGAGGGTCTGGTTAATCATGCACGTGGTATTGCGGGTGTCGAGGTGGCAGTGTTGCTTAAAGAGGTAGGACCTCTTGAAATTAGGGGGGGGTTGCGTTCTAACCGTTGGCTAAATGTCAGTGAGATTGCAGCGCAATTCGGCGGGGGAGGACACAGCCGGGCGGCGGGTTGCACCCTCAGAGTCCCGATAGAAGAGGCAAAGAAACGTATAATTGCTATGGTCGAGGAGGCGTTAAGGATTGGAAGGGATTATTAACGTTCTCAAACCGTCAGGAATGACTTCCTCGGATGTTGTAGTCTGGATGCGAAGACTCTTGAAGATTAAAAAAATTGGGCATACTGGAACCCTTGACCCTGGGGTGACTGGCGTATTACCAATTTGTGTGGGCAAGGGGACACGCTTAGCTGAGTACATAACAGAGCAAGGAAAAGCCTATATTGCCGAGGTGACGTTTGGGGTTACAACAGATACTCAGGACTCATATGGTAAAGTGATTCAAGAGATTATTCCCCAGCTGGAACGAAGGGATTTAGAAAATATCTTACCCGATTTTCTAGGGAGAATATCCCAGGTTCCTCCGATGTATTCTGCAGTTCGTAAGGAGGGGAAACATCTCTATGAATATGCACGGAAAGGGATATCAATCGAGAGACCTTCACGCGAAGTGTCCATTTATAGAATAAAGATCGAAGAATGGTTTGATGAAGAGCTCCCTAAAGCTATCTTGGATATTGAGTGTTCAAAGGGGACCTACATACGGACAATAAGTCATGATCTTGGACAAGCTTTAGGTTGTGGGGCACATATGTCCTATTTAATACGGACTCGTTCCGGACCGTTCAAAATCCAGGAGAGTTGGACACTTGAAGAGATTGAGGAGGCTGTACGTGTCAGTAACTTTTCTTTTCTACTACCGCTAACTGCTGGAATTGATCTCCCTAGGGTATCATTAGCCGGGACACGGGTGAAAGCTTTCCTGCATGGATTGCCGACTAAGAGAGAACAAGTTAAGATTTCTGACGAAGGAGACGGGCCTTATGTTCAGGTAATGGAGAACGATGAATTGATCGGAATTGGAGTCTGGCGAGAAGAAGGTCTTTACCCACATAAAGTTTTTGGTACTAAGCAGAAAGCATAATTTCGTCGGTCCCTTCTCGCCATCCTTGGCTACAGGGACACTAGGCCGTCCATGGCCATCGCCTTCTTGACGTCCTTTTTTGCGTTATGGTCACAGGGGTTGGTGTCAGCCAAGTTTTATAAATAATACTAGTCAGAAGCTACTGACTATTCCCGATATAGGAGGTCAAATCGGTGCAAGTTCGAACAAGTCTGCCTTTGGAAAAAGAACCCTGTGTCTTAGCGTTAGGTAATTTTGATGGAGTACATCTGGGACATCGTCGCTTACTTGAGCATGGATTTGAACAAGCTATACGTTTAGGAGTGGGGCTGGATGTCTTGATCTTTGAACCACACCCGCTAAAGGTATTATTTCCTGAACGGGGAGTAAAGTTATTGTCCACTACTCAAGAGCGGTTGCTTTATTTGGAGGAGATTGGGGTCCGTACCGTTTACCTTCTTCCATTTACGATAGAAATGGCGAACACTTCTCCAGAACAGTTCGTAGAGAAGATTCTGCTACCCATTGGGGTCATTCATGTTGTAGTTGGTTTTAATTATTCATTTGGCGCCCAGGGGAAAGGGGATCCTGAGTTGATTCAGGCCTTAGGACTGAAGTATGGATTCAAAGCTAGTGTACTTCAGGCTCAGACAATGGATGGCCGGGTGATTTCTTCCAGTAGTATTCGTAAAGCATTGCTTCAAGGGGATGTTAAACTAGCGAGCACTCTACTGGGACATTTACCATGCCTGCGTGGGACCGTGGTACATGGGGAGGAACGAGGGCGGCAGCTAGGTTATCCAACGGCTAATCTTCTCACTTCAGAAGATTTCTTAATTCCTAAGCGAGGGGTCTATGCCGTTTGGAGTTCTATAGATGGAAAGCGCGTATTGGGCATGATGAACATCGGTATGAAACCAACCTTTCATGAAATGTATGATACTGTGGTTGAAGTTCATTTCTTAGATTTTGACGGTGACTTGTACGATAGAGAGATCACCGTATTTATCGAAGATCGTTTGCGTGATGAACGGAAATTTGATGGAGTAAATGAACTGTTGACTCAGTTAGAAAGAGATTGTGCCAATACTAAAAATGTCTTTCAACAAGGAGTATAGTGAATAACTTTACAAAAACATAATTACCATGTATACTACGTTAGAAACTATTCGGACCCACTAACTCGGCCAAACGAAATCTCCGACGTTAACCTGGGTAGTTGGGAATTATAAAAATTGGAGGAAATTATCATGATGACACCTGAGAGAAAGCAAGAGATTATTTTAAAACACGCACAACACGAAGGGGATACGGGATCTCCAGAAGTGCATATTGCGCTTCTCACTGAGCGAATTACGTATTTAACAGAACACTTTAAGACGCATAAAAAAGACCATCATTCTCGTCGCGGGCTTTTAAAAATGGTTGGTTCCAGACGTGCGTTGTTAACGTACCTGAAGAATGGTGATTTTAACCGTTATCGTAATATTATTGGTGAACTTGGGTTGCGGAAATAATTTAATCTAATAAGAAGAAGCGGATCTACGTGATCCGCTTCTTCTTATTTAGTGTTGTATCGAGGGAGTCGGGATTGTCAGGGCTGATTGTCAGATTGTCAGATTGTCAGATTGTCAGATTGTCAGATTGTCAGGGGGACGGGATTGTTGACAATCTGTTGTCAACAACCCCGTCCCCCTGACAATACGTCCCCTTCACACGGCACCTGACACTCCGTTTTAAGGTTAAATAGCTATTTTTTGATCTATAAGCGAAATTATTACTAATTTAGTTTTATTTCTGCAAGTTGCAGGAAATAATAAGAATATGTCGAAGAGAAAACAAGTTGAAAAGGATTTGAATAGATTAAGGAGGTTCCATAGTGAAACAGGAAATACTTGAAAAGTCACTCTCGGTTGGTGGGAGAACTATGACTTTCCAAACAGGGAAACTTGGTAAGCAAGCGGGAGGTGCAATCTTTCTCCGTTATGGGGATACAGTAGTGACTGCATTTGCTACATGCAGTGCTGTCGCGCGGGAGGGCATTGATTTCTTTCCCTTGACTGTTGAGTTTGAAGAGCGCATGTATGCTGCAGGTAAAATCCCAGGTGGATTTATTAAACGCGAAGGAAGAGCGAGTGAGAAGGCTACTCTATCGGCACGTTTAATTGACCGACCCATTCGGCCGTTATTTCCACAAGGCTTTCGTAATGAGGTCCAAGTAGTGGCAACCGTTATGTCTGTTGATCAAGATTCTGCCACAGATATAACAGCGATTAATGCCGCATCTGCAGCACTAACTATATCAAACATTCCCTTCGAAGGTCCTATCGCGGCCGTTACTGTTGGACTCGTAGAAAATGAATACATTATTAATCCTACCATCGAACAAGTAGCAAAAACTGAGATGCTTCTCACAGTAGCAGGGACGCAAGATGCGGTCATGATGGTGGAAGCTAGTGCCCATGAAGTGCCAGAAGATCAAATTTTAGAAGCCATTATGTATGGCCATGAAGAAATCAAGAAGATAGCTAAGTTTATAGAAGACTATCGCGAGGAAGCTTTTAAAATGGGCTTAGCCAAGGAAAAACTGGAATTTAAGTTTACAAAAATTCCAGATAATATTGTAGAAGCAGTTAACGCTTATGCCTACCACAAGTTAGATAAAGCTGTTCGTGTGGAAGAGAAGAAAGCCCGTGAGGGTGCCATCGATGAAGTTAAAACCGAAACCCTAAGCCACTTAGAGGCTGAGTTCCCAGATGATACGAAAGTGATAAAGACTATACTTGAAGACATAGTACATCAAATTGTACGTAAATTAATCACCCACGAGCAGATTAGGCCGGATGGGCGGGCAGTGGATGAAGTTCGACCGATTAGTGTCGAAGTGGGAATTTTACCCCGTACGCATGGGACAGGTCTCTTTACCCGTGGCCAAACTCAGGTGCTAACGGTTACGACGTTAGGAGCTGCGAGAGATGAACAAATTTTAGATGGGTTAGGCCTTGAACGGTCAAAGCGTTATATTCATCATTACAATTTCCCCCCTTACAGTGTTGGAGAAACTAGGCCTATGCGTGGGCCTGGTCGAAGAGAAATTGGTCATGGAGCTTTGGCAGAGCGTTCTTTACTCCCTGTTCTTCCTGATGAAAACGAGTTTCCTTATACGATTCGCTTGGTTTCTGAGGTCCTAGAATCCAATGGATCTAGTTCCATGGCTTCAGTTTGCGGTAGTACTCTTTCCCTAATGGATGCAGGCGTTCCTATTGCAGCACCAGTCGCAGGCATCGCTATGGGCCTTATTAAGGAAGATGATCAAATCGCTATTCTTACAGATATTCAAGGTATGGAAGATCACTTTGGGGATATGGATTTTAAAGTGGCTGGAACCGATAAAGGGATAACCGCTTTACAAATGGATATTAAAATCATGGGTGTGTCCAGAGAGATACTATTAAGAGCTTTAACCCAAGCTAAAGCTGGACGACTGTTTATCCTAGATAAGATGTTGAGTGTCATAGACAAGTCACGCCCGGAGCTTTCTTCTTATGCGCCTAGAATTATCACAGCGACGATTCATCCGGATAAGATTCGCGATGTTATTGGACCAGGCGGAAAAACCATTAAGAAGATTGTTGAGGAAACGGATGTCAAAATCGATATCGAGGATGACGGTCGTGTCTTTATATCTTCAGTCGGTGGTGAGGGTGGAGAAAAGGCCTTAAAAATTATTCAGGCCTTAACTCAGGAAGTAGAAGTGGGCAAAATCTATCAAGGTAAAGTAACCCGGGTTATGGATTTTGGTGCTTTTGTAGAGGTTATCCCAGGAGTTTTGGGACTTACTGGTAAAGAAGGTCTTGTCCATATTTCTCAATTGGCCTACGAACGTGTCGAAAAAGTAGAGGATATCGTTAAAATAGGGGATGTGATCCCGGTTAAAGCCACTGCCATTGACAAGCAAGGTCGGTTAAATTTATCTCGTAAAGAAGCAATGCAGCGTAAGGAAAATCCAACCATTCCAGCATCTTAACGAGTATAATCAAATAATCAGTGATGATCAGTCTGTAAGTCCCCCTATCCGCATAAATGTTAAGGAAGGGGGGGCGCATATGTTCATTAATTTAAAAATCTCGCGACGAATACTCTCGTTTGGCGGGATTTTCTTTCTGTTACTCACTGGTATTATTGCAGGGCGTTGGATTACCACTTCGAATACTCCAGTCACTAAGCCAATTGAGCAGGTTGAGACGAATCAGAAAATCATGGCTCTAACCATTAACGTGGACTGGGGCGAAGAATACATCCCAGCGATCTTGGACCAATTAGATAAGGGGAAAGCGCCGGTAACCTTTTTTGTTACCGGACGTTGGGCCAAGAAAAATCCAGACTTGTTGAAAGAAATCCATAGCAGAGGTCACCAGATTGAAAACCACGGGTATTCTCATCCACATCCTGATCAACTGTCTGTAGGAGCCAATCGAGAAGAGATTAAGAAGACAGAAGGTATTATCGAGGAAATTATAGCTAAAAAAACACATTTGTATGCGCCTCCCTATGGTGAAAGAGGTGTTTCTGGACTAAGAGCTGCTCATGAGCTGGGTTATAAGACGATTTTATGGACCTTAGATACAGTGGACTGGCGGCCAGACAGTACACCGGAAATCATTGCTAAACGAATTATTAATCCAGCAATACGGTTTGGAGTTAAACCCAATAAATCGGGTGCCATAGTCTTAATGCACCCAAAAGCAAATACGGTCAAAGCTTTACCTGTTATTCTTGAACAATTGTCCTCAGAGGGTTATATTTTCCAAACTCTTGATGAGCTAATAACAAATGACCAGAGCGGAGATACTACCTCATGACAGATTAAAAGTTGAGGTGGTTAAATGATCAGGCTTAAGTGGACGCAGGCTTGGTGCTGCGTTATTCTTTGTGTTATAAGTATAAATTTAGTACTGGTGAATCCTGTTTATGGTGCACAGGGTCCCTCGAGAATTACAGCTGATGCTGCAGTACTGATGGACGTAGCAACAGGGGATATTCTATTTGATAAACAGGCTCATAAGCGTCGTCCACCTGCAAGTACCACTAAAATTATGACTGGAATTTTGGGGTTCGAGTTAGGTCGACCGGATGAAGTTGTTACAGTTAGTCAGAAGGCCGCAGATGTAGGAGAATCATCTATATATCTTGATCCAGGAGAAAAAATCACTCTTTATGAA
>JADQBO010000458.1 GCA_016278585.1 Desulfosporosinus sp. | reverse complement strand
AACCGCCGACATCCTGCTTGTAAGGCAGGCGCTCTACCAGCTGAGCTAATCACCCTAGAGCTTTTATTTGGTGACCCGTACGGGATTCGAACCCGTGTAACCGCCGTGAAAGGGCGGTGTCTTAGACCGCTTGACCAACGGGCCACTGTTTTTGAGAACTTTTTTAGTATAGCTGAAGGTTACTAAAATGTCAACTCTTTTCGCTAAGTTATTTGAAAGAATTTGGACAGCCCTGAAAACATCCTACCAAGAATGGTTCAACTGATTCATTCACTTGATTGGTCTTCAATAGTTAGTACCTAGCTCTCCACATCAACTATTAGATACATTACTGCAGTTTGCTCTATATCCTCTCCTTCGAGATGGACGCGCATTCCCTTCGCTCTTAACTCTTCCATACGTTTGCTGGCCTCACGAAGGATCTCTTCTCGTTCACCATAAACTCGAGAATTAACCGGACAGACCGTCACACACGCAGGCTCTTGACCTCTTTCCAAGCGATGTCTACAAAAAGTACATTTTCCTACTTTCCCGTTTGTCATAATCTTCATTCCCCTATGCGGACAAGTGGTTACACAAACATGACATCCGAGACATTTTTGGTCATCTTGAATTACTAGCCCGTCTTTACCACGTTCAATAGCACCTACTGGGCACACGACTTGGCAAACAGGGTCAACGCAGTGTCTACAAGACTGAGTCTGATAATATCGGACTAAATTAGTCTTAAGATCTTCCCTCCGCCTTATGTTTAACCACCAGTCCCCCATTTGGAGGCCATTATCTTGTTTACACGCAACAGTACAGCTCTTACACTCGATGCATCTTGACACATCGACTAACATAGCATGCAGATTCATGATCCTTGACCCCCCTCGACTTTAGCACTACACATAACGTTTTTGCTAACTAGGTTACCTCCAACGGGATCGGCAGCTACTGGAAAAAGGGTGTTGGCCGGTGCTTGTCCATAAGGAGATTGCAATCCGTAATAAGGTTGGGTAGAGAGAAACCCCCGTGGCACAGAATGAGTAAGCTTTGCCAGCAAAACAATCGAGCCCGCAACCGTCTTTACTCTCACACGACTACCTTCCACAGCACCTATCTCTAACGCGGTCAGAGGATGCATTTCCACGTATGGTTGTTCCATTTCATTAGCCCAATCACTATATTGGCATTCTGAATGGTAGTGGCTTGCTACCTTATTCGTGCTGAAGAGATAGGGGAATTCCTCACGACTGGAACCAAGATTTCCAGGTGCATCAAAGGTATCCACATAATCAAGGGGAGCATCGCTGACTCCTGTCAGCTCCACTTTACCAGAGGGTGTTTTAAACTTACCATCAGCAAATAGGCGCACTCTCTCCTTACCAATTTCCGCACACGGAAAATGCACTCCACCCGGTGTTGCCATCATCCGTTCCCTGCTAATACCTGTTACATTTTTATTGTATTTTCTTTCTAGTTCCCAGGCAGATTCAGGAGAATCAGGGAAATAGGATGACGGCAAACCCATACGCTCTGCTAATAAACGGTAGAAATCTCCGCCGGATTTTTCTTCACCGCGTATCTCGACTACTTTATTTTTCCACTGCAAAACTCTGTGCACACTTGCTTGTATTCCAGCTTCTTCTAGCCAGTGAGTAGCAGGAAGCACAATGTCTGCTAGTACAGCTGAGTCATCCAGTACTAGGGTATGACTAACCACAAAATCTAGTCCTTTAATTGCCTTACTCATTCGCGCGCTATCAGGCCAAGTTACGCAGGGATTCCCTGAGATTAAGAGCATTTTGACGTCTCCCTGTTCCATGTCTTTGTAGAGAGCACTGGATGATCTCTTGCGATCGGGCTTCATAACATCCTTAGCCTCAATCAAATTGCTAATACCACCAGTGTTGTTGATATGCGAAATAATCCCAGCCCCTGGTTTTCCGATATTTCCCAGTATCGCCATTAGCCCTTCAAAAGCCCAAACTGAAGCTCCTGCATTATTGACACAGACGACACCTCGACCTTCAAACAGCATGCCTGGTTTCAACGTCGTTAAATCTTGAGCTAATTTCTCAATAACATTTTGGGGAACTCCGGTGATCTCTGCAGCGCGCTCTATTGTAAAAGCGCTTACATCTTGTGCCAGTTTTTCGAATCCATTGGTATTTTCAGCTACAAACGTTCGATCATAGAGGTTATTCTTGATGATATAATTCAATAACGCCATACCTAAAGCAGTGTCCGTTCCCGGTCTGATCTGAATAAATAAGTCAGCAGCTTGAGCCGTCTCTGTAAAGCGTGTGTCAATAACTACTATACGTGTTCCTGAACGCTTAGCTTCTGTAATCCAGTGGAATTGTCCCGCCTTCGTTTGGGCAGCATTGTTACCTACTATTAGCAGTATCTTGGCATTTACTACATCAGAGAGGGGGCTTGTCCCAGAACCGTCTCCGAAAAGTTTCTTGCGTATATTCGCTTCCGAATCGGTACAGATTGGTCCAGTTCCGTAATTCACCAGACCGGTTAAGGATGAAAATATGCCATGAGCCAACTTACTGTAAGACCCACCAATTTTGGATGTGATACCCACAATCGATCCTGTACCATTTTCCTGGATATACTGGTTATATTTTCGGGCGATCAAATCTAAGGCCTCGTCCCAACTTATTCGCTCAAACTTGCCCTTAACCTTTTTCATTGGATATCTAACCCTATATGTTCCATAAAGAGTTTGGGCGATTTCCATGGGTTTAGGACAGATTTTACCTTTATTATAAGGATTCTCAGGATCTCCAAAAACAGCCTTGATCTTCCCGTCTTGATCTAGACTAATTCTTATCCCACACCCACCATTACAAAGACAGCAAATAGACGTCCGCAATTCTTTATCATGTTCTAAAGGTTGATTGCTTGAAACTAGGGCCCGCGTTCTTACGTATGAACCCATTTTACTGACCCCCTCTCTCTGCCGGCAAGTACTCAGGATATTCAATCGGACTTACTAACATTTTGTTCAGATATTTTTCGTTAACTTTAGCCCTCTTCCGAATTAAGCCGCTCAAAATACCTGCCCCTTCGATGTCACCTACCATGATCATTCCCACCAGACGTCCATCTCTAATAACGAACTTACGATAGAAATTTTTATCAGGTTCTGATGCTCTGAGCACCCTACCTTCTCCGGGAGGTAAATTCACTATTCCAGTAGAAATAATTCCTACACCGCAGATTACAGCAGAATTTAAAGCTAGTGAACCCGAATATTTACGCTTGACACCCACCATGTTGCATCCAGCTATAATTCCTTGTTCTGTCGCAGTCGGCCATAAAGCACTCATACCTTTTTCGCCACTTAAGAGGTCAGATGCCTCAGCAACATCACCCGCAGCATAAATATCATTGACTGACGTCTGCATTTGTTCATCAACAATAATACCGTAATTTACTGCTACCCCGCTATTACTGACCAACTTTACATTGGGACGGACTCCAACCGCTCTAATGATCATCTCACAAGGAATCTGTTCACCAGTATTCAAAAGCACACCAGATACTGACATCCGTCCATCTTCATCCTCTTCACCTAGCACTTTAGCTACTTTGGTATTTAGGAGGACACGATAACCATCTTCTTCTAATACCTTTGTCAGAATCCCAGCGGACTCTACATCAATTGAGTGCCGCAAAACTTGAGGGGCTGACCCTACAATTGTTACATTGATCCCTAGTTCATGAAGTCCATGGGCACCTTTGAGCCCTACGAGACCGGCGCCCATAACAACGGCTGCTTTTGCTTTTGGAGCAAATTCAGCCACAGCTTTAGCATCCTCTAAGGTGCGTAGTTCAAAGATTCCGTCTACGTCACTTCCCTCAAGTGGAGGGTTGAACGGAGAAGAACCCGTGGCAACCAACAACTTGTCATAAGTAACATTTTCACCCGAGTCTAACAAGACGCTTTTAGAATCCGCGTTTACCCGTTCAACATATCCAACTTTAAAGTCAATTCCCGTATCATTGTAAAAAGTTTCATCTCGAATGTACATCATTTCTTCTGTAACTTCATTCCCTAAATAATATGAAATTAGACACCGCGAATAAGGTAAACAATTTTCATTTGAAATCATGGTGATTTGTCCGTCAGAATCTAGACCACGAATTGTTTCAGCTGCGAAAACACCTGCCGCACTATTGCCGATAATGAGATAATGCATATCAATCACCCGCGACTTTCATTTCATATTCTTCTGGAGTACCATAAAACAAAGCTTGCTGGGAACAGGACGCTACGCAAGGTGGCCCCTTTTCATCCTTGCACAGATCACATTTACTTGCTTTTTTTGCCTCGCTCAGTGATGCAATGGCACCGAAAGGGCAAACCATTATACACATCCAACAACCAACGCATTTTTCAGTATTGTGAACGACTTCGCCTGTTGTAGAATACTTCATTGCTCCAGTCATACATGCCTTTACGCACATTGCCTCTGTGCAGTGTTGACATACGGTAGCCCAATATTGGTCACCTGATCTTTTGACTTTAATCCGCGGTTGCGGAGATGGTTGTTCCATTTTCATCATAAATATGCTTTTAGACTTAGAATGCTTTTCAAGACATGCTACTTCACAAGCCCGACACCCGTCGCAAAGTTTTGGTTTAAAAAATAGTTTTTGCATACGCACCTTACCTCTCTTTCCCCACTGGATGCTTAAATCCCAAATGATCCAATTCCTTTTTAATGAAGTGTTGGACGAGTGTTTCAGTTTAAAGATTGAACACCCTTCTTTAGGGTGTTCAAATGTGTAATTATACTGTCTAGCCCGAAAATCATAGAACGTTCTGCGCGCAAAATAAATTTCACCTACGTAGGCCCAAGGCATAGGAAATTTGATAGTCGTAAGCAAACGCTTCAAAAAGAACTTTATCAACAAAGTTTTTTAAATGTTTGATGATTTCGAGTACAACCAAGATGTTGATCGGGAAATTTGGACGTTCATTATTACTTGAATAAAGAGGAGCAAATGAATTCTCGTCAATTTTACAAAAAACATGCTTTATAAAACAGCCCAGCTCTTTTCCAGTTTCTTTTTATAGCGGGGGTCCATCCCACTCAAATTACTAAATAAATTTTCTTGTCTATGCAATGTATTCTCTCTAAACATAGCAAGAATCACCCCAAATCACAGTATAAAGCAAGTTATATCAGGATATCTCTGAATATCTTTCTTATACTTAATAATTCAATATAATCGGGGTGAATTCCTACTTTTAGACTAAAAAATTAGAGGGTTTCTGCACTGAAATCCTATATTAGATTTTAATGCCAAATAGCGGTAATACATACTTCAAACCAATATAGAACAAGATCAGCGCAAGGAATATTTTCATATAACGAGCATTGATATATTTAGACACTCGAGCTGCTACTACAGTACCAATAGCAACACCTACTAATTCAAAGGCTAAGAACTGTAGATCTAGCGAACTACCCAGCGAAAGATAATTTAGAATACTGACTGAAGATGATACCAAGATAGAAAGAACGGATGTTCCAGCCACAATGTACATTGGGAATCCCAACACACTGGTTAAAAAAGGAACCAGTAAGAATCCTCCTCCAACCCCTAAGGACGCGGAGATAATTGCTACAAACATCCCTGTAAGTAAGACAGTAAAGGTATTATACTTGAATTCTGAACCAGCAAAGGTAAAGGTATTTTGAATGCCAATTTTGTTGAATTTAACACCAATTTCCTTAAGCTCATTCATTTTACCTGAGGCCTTGAGTTCTTTAACTTTGCTTGCGAAGCGTTGATTGGCCGCCTTTACCTCTTTTTGACCATCTATGAACTTTGCAGTACACTCATAGGCAATACGCAACGAGATCCCTAAGGTGAAGATACCAAAGTAAGGTTTGAACGTTGCCATATCTGGTAAGTAGTTAGCCGAAAGAGTTGAACCTAGAATAGCACCAACGATCCCTCCTACGCCTAGAGCAACCGCGGTAGGTACAACAATTCGCTTTTCTCTAAGATAAAGAGGCGTACCAACAACAGGGCTAACAAGTGTCAAAACTTGATTCATCGGCTTGATCATGTTGGCATTTTTAAGTCCGAAAATGCTCATATGTCCGACTCCGGCTAAGATACCACCCGCTGCTCCTACAGATGTAAAAACATAACCTACAAAGATACCCCAAAGGATCAAGGTAATAGGGTTAGCGTCTACTCCAGCTAAAGCGAAATACATAATATTTTCCTCCAATTTTGTTACATTTTTTCAAAGTTTACTGACTTTCGATGCCCTTACTAAACCAAATAGACCTAATTTGCATAATTTAGACTTAATTGGTTTTACAAGGCCTTTTCCGACATGGTATAGAAGATACGAGACGAGGAATGCTCCAAATACGTCAACCTGCCGGTTTGCAAATGGAATCGTGATGGTGGGCCATTTCAGGCTGATTATCCAAATTATAAGAACATAAGGAACTAATCTGTAAATTGAATCTACCACTACAGCTGTCAAATAATCAAAAAATACTTCTCTCATTTCAACCTCAATGGACCTGTAAGCTATCACGTCTCCCATTTCAACCGCCTCTTGCGAAAGATCGTCTAATTCCTGATACCGCTCTTTATAATATTGGACTTTCTTAGAGTGGGGATCTTTAAGGAATCTCACTAGTTCAGAAACCTTCTTCATAGCTAAACGCCTCTCTTGCTAACATTTTCACTTACTACAATAGTCCTACGGCCCTGGGCCTAAGTTCCTCCCCCTTTCATTTTGTGCAAAATGGTTCTTATAGTTAATTTATCAAATTGCTCTTGATATTAATGTCTAATTTCTGACCTTATTCTTGTCAGCCATCTTACTTTTCGACCCTTATTTTCGTTAATACTTCGAGTTGCAGGAAAACCATCCCCCATGAGTTTACGAATGTTGAGATAAAATTTTCTCCAGAACTGCAGCTTCATCGACTAAGCCTATACAGAAAGCCATACCAATTTTCTTATAACCTTGTCTTTTTGCAAACATAATGACTTCATCAAGGCGAGTTAGGTTATTACCATATTCAGCCTGAAAGCAAGCACTAGATTGATGAAACGGTTTGTTTTCTTCCTCATGATATTCATCTAATGTATTGTCCTGCGGTGCAATCGAAACCTTCTTTATCACACATGTTTTTAGTCTTCATATGACAGGATGCACATTTCATCTTATGAACTGCCCCCTTTATTTTTAAGATTAAAAGTACGAAATAGTTCTTAGATTTTAATGCCAAATAGCGGTAATACATACTTCAAACCAATATAGAACAAGATCAGCGCAAGGAATATTTTCATATAACGAGCATTACGATGTTTACGGTGACGAGGAATCTCCTTTATTGCTAAATTAATATCAAAGGTAATACCATACAAAAAGCGAAGGGATACTTTATTACCTACGTCTTTGCGAATATCGCACAAGAGTAAGAGGCTAGCACCTAAGTGCTAGCCTCTTTAAATAATCCATTTTATTAGCTTTTCAGGATCTACAATATACACTTCTTTCTCTTCAATCGATATACTATTTTCCTGTTTAAATATATTAAGTAGTGAAGTCACAGTTTGTCTTGATGTACCAATCATACAAGCAATTTCCTCATGCGTTAACCGGAAATTAATCTTTTTACCGATTTCGGTCTCCACTCCAGCACGCTCAGATATTTTAAGGAGTAACATTGCTAGCCTACCGGGTACTTGGAAACAGACCATTTCTTGAATAATTGCTTCTGCTTCTCGCATTCTTACACCCAGAGTAGTAGCAACCTTAAAAGCAATGGTGGGATGATTCACGAGCAATTCCTCAAAACGGACTTTACGTACAACCACCAAAGTGGCATCATTGATAGCACCAGCAAAACAGGTCCGTTCCCCATGATACAAAGTTTCGGCCAAACCCATTAACTGTCCCGAAGTCCTCATACTTCCAACTGTTACTCTTCGACCATCCGGAGTTATACGATATATTTTCACAAAACCTTCTTCAATTAAATATATCCGGTCAGCCGTATCGCCCTCGGAAAAAATTATTTGCCCCTTAGAATAATGTACTCGTGTTCCATATTCTCTGACAAGGTTCTTTTCATGTTCATCTAGCAATAAGGCTTTGTGATTAATATTTTCCATCTAACCTCTATCCCTCCATATATAGTTATATTATAACAAATTTCAACAATATACCACTTAATAAATTTAAAAATTTTGAAAACAAAACAGTAAACCCTTGCCACAGATAGTAAAAAGGTTTAAGTCAGCGTTTAATTTGGATACTCTTATTAAACACAATAATTTATCTATTATTTTATGGCATTTTTATGTTCCACTTGGAATAATTGTATTCCATAGTAGAAAATAAGCTTATAGTAAGAATTTTATGACTTATCAAATAATTCAGGGGCCGGCTGGAATTTGTGGTTTCCATTTAGCCCTTGAATATTTTTATTCTCTTACAAAGACCGTCCCAATCTCCGTTATGACCCATATTTTCTATATGGCATAAGTTTTGCATAAATAATGGAATATGGAAAAGAAACGCCTTGATTGGCCCTACCAGATAACTTATGTTCAAGATCGTTTCTTTTTGAAAATTACAGAAGGGGTGATTGTTAAACATGGATTATAATAGCGGAGTTCTTGTTAATGGGATTGATTTAGGATTTATCAACAAAATGATTGACCGAGTCAAAGAAAATCCTGAAAAAGGTCATCGAACCTACAAAGCAACGTCAGTCTGGTTAGGCAGTACTAAAGCAGAATGCACTATCCGCGACTTTAAGGTTGTTATGGATGAACCTTTTGGCACCAATGAAGGCCCCCAGCCAGGGGAAATGATACTTGCTGCTTTGGGAGCTTGCTTAGTTGTAGGCTACACTTTCGATGGGGCTCTACACAATATAGAACTCAAAAAGGTTGAGATTGAAGTAGAGGGAGATGTTGTTAG
>JADQBO010000295.1 GCA_016278585.1 Desulfosporosinus sp. | reverse complement strand
CGTTTCATAACGTTTTGTGCCTTGAGCGAAGCGAAAGGAATGG
Organism: Desulfosporosinus sp.; assembly: GCA_016278585.1. Classification (GTDB taxonomy): domain Bacteria; phylum Bacillota; class Desulfitobacteriia; order Desulfitobacteriales; family Desulfitobacteriaceae; genus Desulfosporosinus. The sequence continues at coordinate 8,936 of JADQBO010000295.1, read as the reverse complement.
ACATATTTATGAAAACTTGGGTTTGACTGCCTTTGAGATCGAGGGAAGTGGCATGATCCCCTTATAGTAGACACAATTAACTAGGACCATACTCCGTGAAACAGGGGGGCAGTGCCTGACAGTACTCGGCGGAACATGCTTACGGGCGGTCACTTTTTGTCGTTCCGTAGGTTCCATGACCCTCCGCGGAACGACAAGTTCAGCCGATTTAAAACGCACCTAGCCCTAGGTGCGTTTTATTGCTTTTTGCAGTTACTTGTTTTCTATGGATTGCTTTACATTTGCTTAAATATGGATTTGCATTATAATTTAGTATAGGTTTTCCCCAAATATTTGGTAATCCTATACTCTGAAAGCCTGAATAAGGAATTGTAATAATGAAAGAGAGACCTCTAAATGAACAAGAGTAATTTTAACGACTTTCAATTAAGTAGTGAATTATTAAAAGCAATTAGCTTACTAAATTTCATCAGTCCCAGCAAAGTCCAGGAGCAAGTGATCCCGGCAGTCTTGGCCCAAAAGGATATCATCGTTAAGTCCCAGACTGGAAGCGGAAAGACGGCGGCCTTTGCCATCCCTATTTGTGAATTAGTGGATTGGGAAAAGAATAAACCGCAGGCATTGGTGCTTACCCCCACCAGAGAACTCGCAGTTCAGGTCAAAGAGGATCTGTTTCATATCGGCAGATTTAGAAGAATAAAAGTAGCAGCAATTTTTGGGAAGTACCCTTTTCATGTTCAAGAAAAGGAACTTAAACAAAAGACTCATGTTGTGGTTGGAACCCCGGGTCGCTTGATCGATCATATCGAAAGAGGGACCTTGGATCTATCAAATATAAAATACCTGGTCCTTGATGAAGCAGATGAAATGCTGAATATGGGCTTTATCGAGCAAATTGAAACGATCATTGCCAACTTGTCCCATGAACGGGTGACCGTTTTATTGTCAGCGACAATGCCCCAAGACATCAATGTTTTATGCAGTAAGATTATGAGAAATCCCATCCGCGTAGAAATCGAAGAACAGAATCCGGCGGCCGATCGGATCGCTCAGGAAAGATATCTTGTCGATCAGATAGACAAGATGAAGCTTCTTCGAGATCTAACGATGGTTGAAAACCCGGATAGTTGTATGATCTTTTGCAATACTAAGCAAACCGTCGATGAAGTTTATACTGAACTCGTGAAGCTGGACTATTCTTGTGATAAACTTCATGGTGGAATGGAACAACGAGATCGATTGAATATCATGAGGGATTTTAAACAAGGATATTTCAGATATCTATGTGCGACAGATGTTGCCTCAAGAGGTCTGGATATCGAGGACATTACCTTGGTCATCAATTATGACATCCCGTACGACCGAGAAAGCTATGTTCATCGGATCGGCAGAACAGGCCGAATCAACAAACTGGGTAAAGCCATAACCTTTGTTACCAAAAATGAAGATAAGTTTTTAAAGGAAATCCACGACTACATCGGCAAAGAGATTCTTCTAAAGAAAAGACCGGAAGAAGCAATGGTACATGAGTCGAAACAGGATTTTATGGTGAAAAACAATACCTTGCCAGAAATCAAAGAAACAAAAGGCGTGCAGTTGAGTACCGAAATCATGAAGATCCATGTGAATGCCGGGAAGAAAACAAAGATGAGACCCGTCGACATTGTGGGCACGCTTTGCAGTATTGAGGGCATAACCGCGGCAGATATCGGAATCATCAATATCCTGGATGTATCAACCTTTGTTGAAATCTTAAACAATAAGGGTGAGTTGGTCCTGGAGAATCTGCAGAACACTCCGATTAAGGGCCGGCTTCGGAAGGTAAGCAAAGCAGACCGGTAAACTCAAGAACTAGGTGCTTTAATGCAGGCATTAAAAACGGTTCATACTGAATAATGAACAATACTCATTCACATTAATTTCAGCAGTCATTAAAGCAGGAAACCAAATACGGGGGATGGTATTTTGAAAATTATTGATGCGCATTTGCATTTTTCATGTCGCTCTGGATTTAATGAAACGGCGAAAAATATATCACAAGTGGAGTTTAGTGCTCAAGGGCTAAGACAAGAGTTTGAACAAGCCGGTGTTGTAGCTGGAATCATCATGTCAACGCCCAGGCTGGAGCCCAACCAACCTTCGGGGAGTCCGGAAGAATTTGTTTTGGCAGATGGGACTGTTGAAGGGTTACTTTCTTGTGTAGGCGTCAATCCTGAAAGGCTTAAGGAAGATCATAAAGAACTTGATTATATTGAAGGAGAACTTAAAAAAGGGGGAGTGACAGGGATTAAACTCTATCCCGGTTATTTTCCATATTACGTGTATGATTCGATTTATGATCCCATCTATGAGCTTGCTCGCAAATACCAAGTTCCCGTGGCGATTCATTGTGGGGATACACAATCCCCAAAGGGGCTTTTAAAATATTCCCATTCGTTAACGATTGATGAGTTAGCTGTAAAACAAGAGGACGTTACGTTTGTGATCTGTCATATGGGCGTCCCGTGGATGATTGATGCAGCAGAGGTCACCGCCAAGAATCATAATGTTTACACAGACTTATCCGGACTCATCGCAGGGAATAAAGAGCAGGTGATGAAAATCAAAGATAAAAGGCTTTACGTCGAGTATATACAACAAGCCTTAGTCATTTCGAATTGCTATAATAAAGTTCTATTTGGATCAGACTGGCCCCTTGTACCTATTAAGCCTTATGTAGAATTTATCAAGCATGTTATACCGGAAGAGTATCACGAAGCTGTATTTTATCGAAATGTGCTTACGGTTTATCCCAAACTTAATGAAATTTTTTAAAACAATCTCCTTTTAATTGTCACGGCGGACCCCGCCAGCAAAAGTTAATGCCGCTGAATACTTATTAGCCTGGTGGATTGAACAAACTTGTGCTGAGATATTTTTCACCGCCATCAGAGAAGAGGACTACCACAAATCCTTCCTTAATATCCTTGATGCATTCGAGGGCGGCAAGCATGGCGGCTCCACTACTCATACCGACAAAGATCCCTTCCTGTAATACGATGTCCCTGCACATGGCAAAGGCTGCTTCAGATTCAATCATTATCGTCCGATCAATTTTCGTTGGATCGTAGATCTCTGGGACAATTGCCTCCTCCATATTTTTGAGGCCTTGAATGTAGTGGCCACGAACAGGGTGAGCCTCCACGATCTGGATATTGGGATTTCTTTTTTTAAGTCCCATTCCTACACCCATGATGGTTCCTGATGTACCAAGTGCCGAGACAAAATGGGTGACCTTTCCCTGGGTATCCTCCCAGATTTCATTGGCTGTGGTATAATAATGAGCCAGCTTGTTGAATTCATTGGAAAACTGGTTCGGCATAAAATACTTATCAGGATTATTACGGCAGAGTTCCTTAGTTTTCCTAATCGCTCCGTCAGTTCCCTGGGAAGCCTCCGTAAGGATTATCTTTGCGCCAAAAGCTTCTATCATTTTACGACGCTCAATGGAAACAGACTCGCTCATGACTATTTCCACGGCATACCCTTTTACTGCAGCTGTCATGGCTAGGCCAATTCCGGTATTACCGGAGGTAGGTTCAATGATAATCTTAGCTCGAGTTAAGGCACCGCATTCCTCTGCTTGCTCAATCATCTTTAAAGCAATGCGGTCTTTGATACTACCAGTTGGGTTAAAACTCTCCAGCTTTGCGTAGAGCTGAACATCCGGATTGGGGTTTACCTTGTTGATTCTGACTAGAGGAGTATGTCCAATAGTATCAAGAATATTGTTGAACATGTTCTTCATCCTTCCAGTTTATTATTAATTAATATATTACATATCTGCAGCAGGCAGGAGTGAGAAAAATGGTTCAATATCTTTCTTTGAGCCCATATACCATTATATAATCGGACTGGAAGGTATTGTGAATGTAATAGAAATTTTACTGCTTAGTGTTACTTGAATCAGCCAACACAATATTACATAAGCGTTGAGGAAAGGTGTGTGACTAAAAATGGAAGACAGAGTACTATTCACAATAAATCATATTTTACAAAAGAAGAAGAGAAAGATAACCCTGGAGACCCGTTTGCGGGAAGACTTATTTGTTGATTCGTTAGATATGTCGTTAATTATTGGGGACCTGGAAGATGAATTTGGGATAACCATTACTAATGACGAGTTTGCAAATGTGGTTACCGTCAATGATATTGTAGAAATGCTGAAAGCTAGAGGTTTATCAGATTACGTCGATTATGAATTCGGTGTAATTCCATAACCTGTCGTCGCGGGTAATAAGAATAGGTGACCAACGGCGCCGATCAGATTTATATGCTCGAGGAAGGCTGCCCTATGGACGACTTTCCCCAGGGGTCGACCCCAACATAATGGGAAAATATTTAAATTATAAGAGTCTTTAAAGGCGTACTTGGTAACATTTAGTGCGAAGGAGAAAATAGAGGTTGATATTACAGGCTTAGGGGGCCTTTACCTCAGTATTTTAGGCATGGATCGTTTGCTTGGTCATTCATTGTAAGTCATAAATCGGGGCATAATATTTTTACTTCTAAATGATTAGCAGATGAAAGGCAGGCAAAATTATATGAATGAATTCCTAGAAATCATTAAGAACAGACGGAGTATAAGATCCTACCAAGATAAGCAAATTTCAGATAGCGATCTGGAAAAAATTATTGAGGCCGGTATTTATGCACCAACTTCAATGAATCAGCAGAAATGGCATTTCACAGTTATCCAAAACAAGACTCTACTAGATCGTATGGTACATTCAATTCGAGAAAACATTATGAACTTAAAAATTCCCTTTCTGTCCGAGAGAGCAAGCGAACCTGGGTATCATACCTTCTATAATGCACCTACCGTGATCGTCATTTCCGGTGAAGATAGTGCGAATTCGATACAAATAGACATTGGACTAGCTGCTGAGAATATTGCTCTTGCGGCCTGCTCGCTGGATATTAGTTCTTGTGTCATTACATCTTCCGGTTTTCTCTTTGCAGCATCGGAAGGCGAGCAATGGAAACAAGAGCTAGGAATACCTTCAGGATACAGTCACATATGTTCTCTCGCCCTAGGCTATAAAAAGGGTGAGAATCCTGATGCTCCGCCTAGAAACAAAGAGGTTGTAAACTATATAAAGTAATGATTAACTATCCAGCAAAGCCAAGAGAATCAAATTAGTCTTGCTTTAATATTAAAGCCACCAGACGTAATGAACCTTTTAGATCAACCGAACGGTTGATTTTTTTTTTCTAAAGCTAAAATGATCTCGAAGGAGTTTGCCGAGCGCCTGTATATTACTATGGCGACGGTTAAATCTCACATTATCAATATCTACGGTAAGCTGCAGGTCATGTCCTTGATGTAGTGGTGACGATTGTTATCCTTAATTATTTGGCTTATGCGCAGCCGTTGCCGGAATCCTCTCCGAGATGGGTGAGCGTTAAGAAAGGGGTGCCTGACCCCAACTTATTTTCACCCTCAAAGTTCAAACAGCTGTTTGGCGAATTATCACCGACCTAACTAAAAATCATCAATGATAAGGTATCTAAAACCATTGTAGTCGCTGCCGGACCAGGAAGTGGTAAGACGCGGATTTTAGTACATAAATTGGCGTCCTTGCTGTTAATGGAAGATGTCAAGCACGAGCAATCTCGTCGATTTTACCAACCAGTTTTTAAGGCGCATAGCCATTGTTCTGCAAGTATGACAGAACAAATGATTTTTTGGAGACCTTTCTAAGTATAGCGACACCTTGGATTTCGCCTATTAAGGAACTGTTGACCATATAATCATAATTGACAAATAAATCAATAGTGACTAGAATGTCATAAGAGGATTAAACAATTAAAATAAAACAGTCGCACTATTAAGGAGGAGAAAATAATGTCATCAACACTAGAGAACACAACTAGGGATCAGAAATTTATTCTCAAAGAATACCTTGACCTTAACAAAATCCTTGAAACAGAACGATTTAAGGACGGATATTCGATTGACGATGTCGATTCCATCCTGATAAATGGTTTAAAAGTAGCTAAGGAAGTTATAGATCCCGGATGTAAGGATTCGGACGAAATCGGATGTAAATTTCAAGAAGGAAAGGTAATTACCCCTCAATCCACCAAAGACGCCTATTTTTTTATTAATAATAATGGCTATGGTGGTTCGAATTATGATCCGGATGATGAGTCAGCACTGCCCTTGTCTATCCTGTCGGCTACCTATGAATATTTCCTTGGAGCTAATCCTTCAATAGGAACCCTATACCTTGCTACTCCAGGATCTGCTGGGCTTATAAAGGATTTCGGAAGCGAAGAATTAAAAACAGCATATCTTGAGAAAATGTACAGTGGTCAGTGGGCAGGCACTATGGATCTTACTGAACCTAATGCAGGTTCCGATGTTGGTGATTCGACAACTAAGGCTATTCCTGCCGATGAGCCTGGCACGTACCTAATTAAGGGAACTAAGTGTTTTATCAGTGGAGGAGAACAGGACGTTACCGAAAATATTATCCATTTAGTACTTGCCCGGATTGAAGGAGCTGCTCCCGGAACAAAAGGTCTCTCGCTCTTTGTAGTTCCTAAGTATTTGCCGGATGCCAATGGCAATCCTGGTGCATGGAACGACATTAACTGTGTCGGCATCGAACATAAAATGGGTCTCCGGGGTTCACCAACCTGTGTCATAAGCTTCGGAGATGAAAGTAATTGCAAAGGTTTCCTGCTTGGCACTCCTCCAGGAGACGATGGAATCGGTAGTGGAATGGCTCAGATGTTCAGGATGATGAACGAAGAACGATTGATGTCTGGCCTAGCAGGACTCTCCATCGCATCGTCTGCTTATCATAATGCCGTTAAATACACGTCAGAACGTGTGCAAGGACGTGCAACGCTTAATCCCAAGTCGGGCAGAGTAGAAATCATCAAACATGAGGATATAAAACGGATGCTCATGTTCCAAAAAGCGAACACCGAAGCCTTCCGTGCCATGGCTCTTCAGACATACTGGTGGATAGATGTCGAGAAATGGTCGTCAGACCCTGAGTTGGTTAAGCAGGCCAAAGTATTCCTAGAGGTCAATACTCCCATTGTAAAAGCGTTCTGTTCCGATATGTCGCTTCAATGCATCTCCGAAGCAATGCAGTGTTACGGGGGATATGGTTTCACGGAAGAATTTTCAGCAGCTGAACAGTACAGGGATGCCAGAATCTACCCTATTTGGGAAGGAACTAACTTCATCCAGTCTATGGACTTGGTAGGTCGCAAAATGACCATGAAGAAAGGCGAAGTTTTTGCAGCATGGATGAAACATATCACGGATTTTGTAGACATCAATAAGCAGGCAGTAGGCTTTGAAAAGGAATTTGAGATTTTTGCTGTAGCGATTAATAAATATCTAGAGTCGTTGAAGAGATTGGCAGGATTGTTTGCTACTCCAGGTATGGCCCAACTCTATGCTACCAGAGTATTACACGCTACTGGTAAGGTATGGGCTGCCAAGGTATTACTGGAGATGGCATTAATTGCCCAAAATAAACTTAATGAGCTAGGTAAAGATCATTATGATTATGCTTTCTATGCTGGAAAGGTTGCATCAGCACGTTTTTATGTAAAAAACACGATGCCTGATTTAACGGCTTTCCTCGAGTTGGTTATAAATGCTGACACTACTGTGTTGGAAGTGGAAGAAGACATATTTTTTGTCTAAACCGTCCAATGCATTATCGATCGGCGTCGTGAGTTAAGAACTGTAACTTTTTAGTTTTCATGCGGTGCGGGGCTGGCGAAAAAGTCGACATGGTTAGCTGAACAAATTTCAGTCAGTATATCTGGGAACTGCAGGACATTTAACGATTCTAAAATTCTATAATTAAGATGGAAGCTAAAGCTTCCCGAAAACTCCTTTTGAAGGGTGATAGATGAAAATGTCGCAAGGCACTAACACTCCTTTAAAGGAGTTTTCATTTCATTTTCAAAAGGTATAATGCTTTAGTACGTTAATAATGGGAGATTCCTTGACAAATTGTCACAAATGACTACAATGTCACTAGGAGACAATACTAATAAATTACAAAGGATGGACATATCTATAATGCAAATTGAAACCCCTCAGACTCTTACAAGAATACAACGGCGCAAGGCCTTAATTAGAAGCCAGATCATAGAAGCTGCGTTACAAGTGTTTGTTGAAAATGGTTACACTAAGACAACCGTGCAAGACATTACTTCAAGGGCAGATATTGGCCACGGAACCTTTTATAAGTATTTTAAAAGTAAGCAGAACCTTCTCGGTATTCTAGCTGATGACCTTGTAGCAAGTGTGGATGATTATATTAAACCCAAAGATAAACAGCTCAGCGTCCGGGATAGAATCTATTATGGAGCAGTAAGAATACTGGAGTTTTTTGTAATGCATAGGACCATACTCTTAGCTCTAAGAGAGGCCGTAATGGTGGACAAACAATTGGAGGATCAATGGTCTAAAATCCACGAAAGCCTATATAAGCGTGTTGAGTTTGACATCAGGGGATCTATGAAGAGAGGGTACTGTCGTGATATCGATGCCGACTCCGTTGTTCTGGCCCTGACAAGTATGCTGGAAGGTTTTTCACACCATATCATGATGCAGCCGCCTAGTTCTGTCGATATAGATCTAGCAGCTCGATCGTTGACTGAGCTAACCTATAACGGAGTTTTTTTAAACGAATCAGACCCCCATGCCGCTGCGCGGCACCACTGATGAAAAAGGTCAACGGTGCCTGACACCAACTTATTACTACATACAAATACTACTTTCAATTTCCTTAAATAGTTGATTTATAAGATCTTAATAGTGATTTCATAAGAATTTGGTGAAATGGTTTTACAGGTAAGAACATTGGCGTTGCATAAAGTTTAGCGCATCTTGTCAATAGTAATATCTCAAAATT
>JADQBO010000195.1 GCA_016278585.1 Desulfosporosinus sp. | reverse complement strand
TGGTAATAATAGTAGCGGACCGTTGCCCTTAGGGACGCCTGTTCCTATTTCTCAAGGCGTGCCGATTGCCTTTGCAAATGGGGTAAATTTGGATTTTGGGAATTTAAGCATTCCTTCAGGTACCACTGTGAAGGCGGAAGAGGTAAATCCAGGAGATTTGCCGACAGGTACGATAGTAGGGGGGAAAGTCGTTAACTTCACGTTCAGTGGAATGACGGTCAATAACTCCGTAAGTTTGACCTTGCCTATCAATCCGGAGGCCGACCCGAACAAGGTGGGTATTTTCTATCTCAATGGTTCAGAGTGGGAGTATCAAAATTCAACAGTTAGCGATGGCACAGTGGTTTCAACTGTCAATCACTTTTCGACGTATGGGGTCTTAGCCCCTAATGGTAAAGTGGAGTTGGTAAGCCAAGCCATGAGTTCAGATGGTACACAGGTAAAACTGACCTTTGATAAGCCGTTATTTAGCCAATCAATACCGGCTGGAACGGATTTTTCAGTGACCCATAATAGTGTACCAATTGGCGTTACTAATGTAACACTAAACAACGATACAGTGCTCCTTGATTTGGACGCAACAGTTCACAAAAACGATCAGGTTAAAATTAGCTATACAGTCGGTAGTAAGCATATTTGTGATTTAAGGGGTAATAGCGTTCAGGGGTTCAGAGAAAAGCCAGTCGATACAAACAACCTAGCTGATCCCCCAGTGGTCACACCAGTTTCAGACTTTGTTTGTACATCGAAAACGGATACCACGGCTACGTTTACTTGGACACCAGTAGTAGGGGCAACTGGGGTTAAGATTGAACAAACCCTTACCGGGGGAACTAGTTCTTGGACAGATGCGACAACTGGTGCTATCGCACTGAATGCAGCAACAGCGACAGTAACAGGATTAAGTGCAGCCACTGGATACGATTTTAGATTGGTGGTAACCGGTGGAATTAATGCAGGAGCGTCAAATACAATAGTCAATGTGATAACAAATGCGGCGGATGAAGGAACTGAAGCCTACCTTGAGCCAACGAGCAGAGCGGATGAACAGCAGGAGGATAGTAAATTCTATCGGGAGTTTCAGATGATGGTTGGGGATAGTAGTCTGGATCTTTCAGCTGAAGAAGGCAAGAGCTTGACTGTCTCTTTTGAGGGAGGGGAACCCCAATTATTACAACTCAACTCGGGTTCGACACTGGAGTTTGATACAACACGTGATCCTGGAATCTATACCTTTGTCCTTTCAATAGAGGGTGGACTGTCTTATAGGGCAGACCTCCATTGGGAAATGGAGATCCCCACGGTAGTAGTTCAGCCTGTTGCTAATATTACGCCCTATTCTGCTGATTTAACCTTAACCAGTAACGAAGATGGGTGGGTGGAAGGTGTAGTACTTCTGGAAGGTAATCCCACCACTCCCCCTACCGTGCACGATATTCTTAATGCAAGGAATTGGACACAGGAGAATCATCCCTATCCATATTGGGGAAAAGGGAGATGGTTACAACCCGGGAAACTCGAAACATTACAGTATGAAAACTTGAGACCCGAAACAAATTATGCCGTTTATATTGCGGTAAGGGATAAAGTTGGTAATATCTTTGATAGATCACTGTCGTTTACAACCTTAGCGGATATCGAAGGGCCTCAACAAGCGATAGTGAGTAACCCAGGTACTAAGGGCAATGTTCAAGCTATTGTGGTGAACTTCCCGGAAAATGACTTAAGTTTTGATACATTATCCCTAAAAGAAGTGGCTCAGGTTATTGATGGGTCCCGAATCATCCTTAATCGTTATGGGGCTAATTCCGAAAACCCTATTAACTTGGCTATAAGTCAGATTGCCTGGGAGCAAGGAAATAAAGGTACGGCGGCGGGACAGGATTATTCTGGTCGCAGTTTATTATTAACTTTATCCGAGCCCTATGCCTTTAGTGTGGGTGATACGATCCGGATTGTCTTTGCCCAGGATGCTGTTAAGGATTTTTTGGGTAGAGCTTTTAGGACTTCTAAAACAGTCGTTATTCCATCTCCACCTAGTTTCATAGTGGATCATGGGAATATAGAGATTCAAGGACTTGCCGGCGCAGTTTTAAAACTTTATGAATTGGGTAACAATGATCTCTATGGCCAACCTCTCACCTTAGATGCAAATGGGCATGGGAATTTTACGAACGTTGTTGAGGGAGAGTATTACCTGGTCCAAAGTCTTAATGGTATAGAAGGAATGCCTACTGAACGTTTCTATGCAGGGCCATCTTCTCGGATTATTTCGGGGGTTGTCTCGTTACCGGACGGGGCGCAAGCACTAAATGATATTGTTTTAAGTATCAGCGCTTCATCTTCTGATGGTTTTGACAGTGCTGAGGTGGTTATTCCAAAGGGGAGTACCTCAATAGCTTATGCCCTTACCTTACCGGCTAACCAGTCTGGTTCTGGATATAGCGTAGGTTATTATCTGCAATCCCAGACGGATTTTCTGATGAATGCCTCGTATGTAGGTGTCAACGAAATGACGCCTTACCAAAACCAAGCGGGGTTAGTGGATGTTTCAAATGAAGATAGGAAGGATGTGAATCTTTCCTTACTCAAGGGCGTTCATATAACGGGGACGGTAGCGCTGCCGTCGGGAATTGCTCAATCCGATATGTCTGTGTCTCTTAATGCTCGGGCAAAAGGCGGGGCTATATATTCTGCTTGGAGTAAAGTTGTTATCAAAAAGGGAACAACCTTTAGTAATTATTCCCTAACAGTTCCTGCCAATAGTTCTCAAATTGCTCAGAGGTATAACTTAAGTTATGATCTTTATCCCCTATCAAGTTACATTACTAGGGCTTGGTACGGTGGGGCAAACCTAATGTCCCCGTATGAAAAAGAGGCCGTTCAGGTTAATGTTTATGATCAAGACCTTGATGAGCATGATCTTACTATCTTAGATGGGCAAAAAATTTCCGGTGTAGTATTGCTACCAGCAGGAGTGACTGCACCAACGGATTGCTTTGTAAATATCCAGGCTCAGACAAATAACGGTACATTGGAGGACGGTTTGGACGATGTTTGGACCGGTACAAGAGTCTTAATACCTCGAGGGGCTAATTCTAGTCAGTATGTCTTAACGGTCCCGGAAAACGTTAGTACTTCCGGATATAGAGTTTCCTATAGCTATTTTTATGAGGGAAATAGTGGGTATTTGGAAAGGGGTTGGTATTCTACAGACTTGGAAAACAGTTCTGTCTTAGACGAAACTCTTGCCAGTTTGGTTGACGTTAGCGACGGTAATCAAAGAACATTGATTTAGCGATAGTGGGTTTTAGGACGATTTCGGGGACGATTGAACTTCCTGAGGGGATTTCAGAGACCGAGACCACCAACATAACTGTGCAGGCATTGTTGGAGACTGGAGCGGGTGCATTAGATCCAGCGCTAGGTAATTTTAAGACTTCGAGTACGGTTACCATACATCCAGGTTTCCTTTCAGCGTCTTACAACCTAATAATACCGGCGAATTCAACTGGCGGAGGATATAAGCTGGGGTACAAGGTCTTTGGTCCAGAAGGTTATCTTTCAGATGCCTGGTATTCGGCAACGGCTGTGGGTAACACGAGTATGAACTTTTATGATGCCAGCCTCCTCGATGTTAGTAATTCTATGCCGGTTACTGCTAATATGACGCTTTTGCCAGGGGCGATGATTACGGGTACAGTCTCACTGCCTGAAGGAGTGATTGCCCCCTCCGATTTGTATGTAAACGTGAGGGCTCTGACGGATATGAATTCATCGACGGGTAGTACGGAGGATTATGGCACAGATACTCTGGTACTCATTCCAGAGGGTAGCAATTCAGTTCAATATGCTTTAACCGTACCGGCTACTAATTCTGCGATGGAGTACTTGGTGGCCTATGTCTTTAGTTATCCCTCAAGCTTTTCTGAACATGGTTGGTATTCCGCGAACCTCGACAGCGACAGTACGACTAGGGAGAGGGCTCTCGCAAGTTCGGTTAATGTTATGAACGGTAACCAAAGTAATATTAATTTAACGATATTAGGTTTTAGGACAATTTCCGGTACGATTAGCCTTCCAATAGGGATGACGGAGGATGAGGATATTAGTTTAAACGTGAAAGCACTACTAGAACCCAGTACGGGTGTTGTTGATCCTTGGTCACCTGTCCCTAATGGGTATGAGGGGTTTAGACCGGTTGTGATACCAACGGGCTCCACTTCTGCCCCTTTCCGGTTAATAGTACCGGCTAATGCTGCATCTAGTGAAGGTTACCGAATTTCCTATAATCTAAACGGTCCGCTGACAAGCTATTTTCCGATTGGTTGGTACGCCGGTCCAGACAATATGACTGTGGATAATTTTGACTTATCTGAAAGAGTTAACATGAACAGTAGTAGCATAAGTGGAATTAAGCTCACTCTCATGGAATTAGGAACAGCTCCAACCTCTAATGTTCCGAGCCAAATAGTCACGTCCGTGCAATTTACCGACAGCGATACAAGTGCGGGTAAAATTGGTGGAGACATAACTTGGACTGAACCGGAAGATATCACGGGAGTAACGGAATATGTGATGTACTTCCTCAATAATAGCGACACCAAAATTGGAACTGAAATCGGCCATGTGACGACAGGAACTGCAGTGCTAGCGATTAGCGCTGACACGGCAGTACCTATAGGGGCCATAAAGCTAGGTGTGTTCACGAAGAACAGTAACGGTGAGAATACTACTGGAGCAGCGATAATGATTAATGATGATGTTAGTGCTCTTAATGTCGTGATCCCACCTGAGGGAATATCCTCCGGATTATGGCAAATCAAAGTCAATAATAGTGTTTATAACGCAGCAGTGGGCAAGTATGTTAAATTGCCTGATGAGGATAATTCAGAAGGTCGGCTTCCTGATGCTCCATCTGGGGCAAGTTTCTGGTATGGTTCGAGTACGTCAACCTCTATGTATAGTGTGGGTAACTATCTAGGTGAACAAATAGGAGATTCAGAAGAATGGTCAGGTGGAACTTCTGATGTTGCCCAATATGGTAGGTTGGTGTCCGAAGGAATTCAAGTGCCTCAGGTTACAAATGACAGTATTCCTGTCTTGAATTTTACCAGTTGGTGGGAAATTGAAAGCATGAATCCTCAAGGATTTGATACAATGAATATTTATATCCTCGGAGTAAATGATGAGGAAGTAAGTGAGGATTTTTTTGCCAGACTAAATCCAGTTAATGGCTTCTCTGGTGATGATCCATCGTTGGCCTATACCTCGGGGGGCTTTAATGCGCCAGCTATCTGGAAGGATTACGCTTATGATTTATCGAGGTACGCGGGGAGAGAGATAAAAATTGTTTTCGAATTTAATACTCATGATCAGTTTTACAATGCGTTTCGAGGATGGTTTATTGACACGGATATTGAAATAAAAAAGGTTAATTCGTCTGATCCTAACATAATAGGAGTTGATAATCAGTATATGAGTATTAGTCCGTTTTCCAATAATCTACTCTTAAGCCCTCAAAAGAGTAGTAGGAATTTGTTAATGCCTAAGGACTAAAAGTGGGTTTTGAAAGAATCAACAATGAATTGTAGGGATTGCTGTCATTATATGTTGGATAAAAGCGGTAAATAATCCCATTATACCCCCTCTAAATACTTGGTGCCATACGAAGAAGTTATATAGAGGCTATTAAATTCGTTTGAATTAAGTCTCGTATGAATTTAGAGGAGGTATAACGGTGAAAAAAATGCTTTCAAGATTGGTACCTATTGCTTTGGTCGCGCTCTTAGCGCAGAAGTGTATTTAACGAACGCTCAAGAAAAACTTGGTACGTCGGAGCGTACATCGATCAATTTTTATCGCGGAACCACGATTGATGATATAAATCCATATGGAAACTGGGAAGAGCGGAATAAGGTGCGCTTTGGGTATGACTCAGAGGATGGGGAGGTTTGGATCGAACTCAACGCCGAATATGAGTACCGGGCAGAGTACGATACTCGAAAGGATGCTGATTTCGATACTATTCAGTTCATGCTTTTGAATCGTGAGTCGGATTCGGTGGTGAAACTTGAAAATATCAAGCTTAATGGCAAGATGATCAATGATAGTGATAGAGTTTTAGTCGGAGATTCGGACTGGCCGAAGTGGAATCTTGAGGGGGACATTCAAAACAGGAATGGGAATTTTACGGTGGAAGCAGATCTTGTGATCACGGGTGATCAACCGAGAGGTGAGATTAATAAACTGGAAATAATGTTTGGGAAAAAGTAAAGGTTAAAGGCGTATGATCCTTTAAGTATAACTTGAGCCTAAACCCTTTGAGCATAGCAAAACCCCCCCAAAACCCTTATTAGGGTTTGGGGGGGTTTAGGCTTTAGCAAGGGAATCCTTAAAGGGTATTAGTATCTAGTTTGCACTGTTCGAATTCGGTTTGCATCTTTTCCGATGGTTTGGCCGTAAGTAAGCTTACGACAATGATGGCAATCAGGCAGGCGAAGAATCCAGGAATTAGCTCATAGAGGGTGTTTTTAAGGAAGGGGAAACGGGTCCAAATCATGACAGTGCTGGAACCGGCGATCATTCCGGCCAAGGCTCCCCACTTGTTCATTCGTTTCCAATAGAGGCTTAAGAGGATAACGGGGCCAAAGGCTGAGCCGAAGCCTGCCCAGGCATAACCGACTAAGCTAAGAATTGTATCACTGCGCCGATAGGCAATCAGTATGGCGACGACGGCTACCAGGAGGACGCATAAACGACCAACTAAGACGAGTTCTTTATCCGGAGCCTGGCGGCGAAACAGGGTGTAGAGATCTTCCGTTAAAGAGCTTGAGGTGACAAGGAGTTGGGAAGAGATGGTACTCATAATGGCTGCTAAAATTGCAGCGAGGAGGAAACCGGTAATAATTGGGTGGAAGAGTAACCTGCCCAATTCGAGGAAGACGGTTTCCGGATCCGCCAGGGTTAAGCCCTTGTTAGCAAAGTAAGCGATCCCTATTAATCCCGTCAACATAGCGCCAACGACTGAGAAGACCATCCAACTCATGCCGATTCGGCGAGCTTTTACGAGTTCTTTGATTGAAGAGATGGCCATGAAACGAATGATGATGTGGGGTTGTCCAAAATAGCCTAACCCCCAACCGAAGAGTGAGATGATTCCCAGAACGGTGGTACCTTTGAAGAAGTCCAGATAGGCTGGGTTGATGCTTTGGATGGTATTAAAAGAATGCCCTAGTCCTCCCGTTGCTTGAATAGTAATGAGGGGAATCATAACTAAGGTTATAACCATGATTAGGCCTTGAACAAAGTCAGTAATACTAACCGCTAAGAAACCGCCAAATAGGGTATAAGCCACAACGACTCCACCGACAAGCCATAGGCCGGTATAATAATCTAAATTAAAGGAGTTTTGAAAAAGAACAGCCCCGGAGACGAGACCGGAAGATACGTAAAAGGTGAAAAAGATAATGATGACGAGTCCAGACACGATCCGTAAGATTCTAGAGGTATCTTCAAACCGATTGCTGAAATAAGCAGGGATTGTGATAGAATTGTTGGCAAGTTCCGTGTAGGCTCGTAATCGAGGAGCAACATAAAGCCAATTGCAATAAGCTCCTAGTGTAAGGCCAAGGACTATCCATGAGGCACTGATTCCTTGAGCAAACATGGCGCCTGGAAGTCCCAGCATGAGCCAACCGCTCATATCCGAGGCTCCCGCACTTAAAGCCGTCACGGCAGGGCCAAGAGTTCGCCCTCCCAACATGTAATCGGATAGGTTAGCGGTACGCTTATAGGAGTAGTAACCGATCCCCAGCATTCCTGCCATGTAAATAATAATCGCTATTAATGATTCCAAGCCCGTTTCCTCCCTATTCTTATGTTACAATTCTTTGCTTTGGGCTAGCCTATTGTACCATAGAATTATGGAGAGGCAATAGAGGATCAATGGCCTCAAGGCCATGGTATAATATGGTTATGTAGTCGTGAAGAGGGGAGGCAAAGGGTTAAATAGCTTAAGAAAGTGACTCAGTGTCGGCAAAATGGTATAATAAGGATGATCAAACAGAAAAAGCCCTTGAATTAAGGGCTCGATGCGAGTGTCTTTGTTCGAGATGTTGATAAAGGTTATGGAGGGTATATATTGAGTAGTGCCTTGAAATTTATAACCAGTATAATAAACTATTTTCACGACAAATTAATCTTGTTGACGAAGTTCGTGGGTCTAGACTTAAACGATAAGCAACTCCATTTTTTGGTGATAGGGCTTATCGGGATCCTACTGTTTTTAGTTGTCCATATGATCTTTAAGTATCTTGTACGGTATAGCCTTACGGCGATTTCGTTTATCTATACGTTTACTGTGTTGGTTGTTTTTGTTTTTGCCATTGAAATTGGGCAAAAGGTAACGGGTCGTGGTAATATGGAATTTCAAGATATTGTGGAAGGTCTTTGGGGTTTCTTGGTGGCCTTTGCAATTTATTTGGTGGTTGTGATGAGCGTTTATTGGTTGAAACGATTGTCACGGCGGCTTAGGTAGAGATAGTAGTGGATAGTTACATATTGTTACGGATAGTTTACGGTTAAGAAGTTAGGGCGAAATAGGCAATTACGATTAAGCAAACTACCACCGAAGTGGCAATGATGACGGTTTCTTGACGGGTTGGCAGACGAAGGAAGGATTCTTTAGATTGCTTCCAAGGCACACAACTCAACTCCTTACAATTTATGGTATATAGTATTTCGGCAATGGTCAGGTTATTCCTTCTTGAGCCTTTTGCCCTTGGCTTTTATATAAAGAGAGCTTAAAGTTCCGATTTCAACAAAAACTAATGATTTATTCCTAGATATTACTAGGGTAGTAAAAATTTTTGCGTTCTATAGCCGTTAGGAAAAACGTTATTTTCATTAAATTAAGCACAATTTAGAAGAAATAATTTTGCAGAGGCTTGGGATTTGAATCATTGAACACTATTTGAAACAACTTTGCATA
>JADQBO010000319.1 GCA_016278585.1 Desulfosporosinus sp. | reverse complement strand
GGTTATTGACAACATTGAAAATGTTGTCAATAACCCCGTCCCCCTGTCATACCCGTCGTCCCCGTTCCCCGTCATCCTGGAGCAATTCCTACCCAAGGTACATAGACTATACTGATTAATATTAGAAGGAGGTGAGGGTATGGCGCAATCTAGCTGCATAAAATGTGGAAACACTCAATTTGAGGTTGTCCACGCCAATAATTTAGAAGGAACGACTCGGGCTGTACTCTTCGTACAATGTACCAACTGCGGAGCTGTGGCCGGGGTGCTCGATTTTTTGAATGTTAGTGTTAAGGCAGAACGCTTAAAAAACGATCTGAGGATTTTAGCAGAAAAGCTATTGGATCGTGTTAAAGATAGTTAAATAGTAGAGCAATAACAATAGAGCAATAAGGAAACAAACGAACGACAAACCAACTAACCAAACATCCTCTTCTTTATTGCTCTATTGCACATCAGTCCTTAGTTAAGTACCTTACGATAGGCTTCTAAGGTTATCTCTGCCACTTTTGACCAGGGATAATGGGCATGAATATGCTGCATTAAGGGTAAGGGAGAGGCATTAAGGGATTGTTCAAGGGCAGTATGTAAACTTGTGTCATCGAGAGGATGTACATAAAGAGCCATGTCTTGAAAATATTCTTTAGGGCTTCCTTGGTCCGTAGAAATGACAACTGTGCCACAGGCACTAGCTTCCAGGCTGGATAGCCCCGGGGTTTCAAACCAACTAGGCAAGGCATGGGCTTTGGCGGCCGAATAAGCCGAAGCAAGAAGTGCCCCTTCTAAAGTGCCAAGATGAATGACGTTTGAAAAGTCTGTCACACTCTTATAATAATTCAAGTCATTGACAGGTCCCAGGAGGACAAGGGAAAGGCCAAGTTCCTGACAGGTTTTTGCCAACCAATGTTGATTTTTACGGGGGGAAATCCGAGCTGCACAAAGAATAAATTCATTAGGGAGGTTAGGGAATTGTTCTCGGAAAAGCTCAGGAGTCGACCCAATAAATGAATCTGGAAATCCATTGGGTACAACTTGATAACCAGCCAATTTTAGAAAGTCCTGTTGAAGAACCTCCATTTCAATTTGACTATTAGGAAGTAAAAGATCACATTCCTCTACTAAACGAGCTCGCATGGGTTGCATGTGTTTCCAGACTGCTAAGGCATTAGAGCTGGCACCTTGGCGTTTAAGGTAAGCGTTGGGAGGCCAATAGATTGGAGATATTACCATTTTTTTTGATTGCTTTTGGGCATTGAGAAAAAACATATAGCTTTCTTTGATACGCGTGATATTAAAAATATGAATAAGGTCGTAGGGAGAAAGATCAATATTAGGATCGGAAGATAGATGTGCTACGATGCCAAGGGTTTTAAGTGCTTGACCAGTGGAGACCACTTGGACAGTATCCCCAGCGGGGTTTTTCATGAAGTCGGGGCGAACTTGGAAAAGTACTTTCATTAAGAATCCTCCCTAAAGATTAGTCACAACTGGTAAAAGTAGTGAAGGATTTAGAACAAAAATAAATTTTGGAATTATGGGCTAAGAACAGCAAGTCTATAACGTTTGCAAAACCTGATGGACGGACTGGATACGGTGTTGATAGGTATGGTTGCGATATACTTCTTCTTGGCCTTGGCGTGCAATTTTATCCCTTAGGTCTTCTCTACCTAAGTAAAAACGTACTAGTTCTGTTGTTTCATCCGGATGACGACTCCAGACGAGATGGACATGATTTTCAAAATAGTTTTCTAGAGCGGGTGTCCAGTGGGTCAGGAAAAAGGCTCGACAACCTAAGGCTTCGAAGGTTCTCATACTCATCATCGTAGGAGAGTCTATCACCGAATGTAACCCTAAGACAATCTTGGCCGAAGAATAAGCGCTAGGTAATTGCACATACGGTAAATACCCTTGATAAACCTCAGGTTCCAATGCGTAATGATCCGTATTATTCAGCCAGTCTTCATTCCCGAAAACCTTTAAAACAAAGGGTCCAGATCGCAAGGGAGAAAGGATTGTTTCTACCCCAATTCTCCGTTGTGGATAGGAGGTGTAGTAATTGGCAACGAGAAGCAAGTCACAAGTATACTCAAGTGACGGTTCAGACGGTCGATGAAAGACAGGATTACAGGCAAAGTGAAAATATAGTGCTCGTACTTTTTCTCGTTCATAAAGGGATAGACATTCCTTCGCTGGGGTAAGAACCAGACTGGCTCCACGTGCCAAAGGACGGGACATCCGACGCCAGTCTGGGGGATCATCGATGGCCCAATAGACTAGGGGAATGGAATACCGACGTAATAGTGGGAAAAGTTTCTGAGCCGCTGTGGAGATTGAAACCCCTTCTGCCAAAGCGAATTTAGGCTTCCAAGTCTTTAATAAATGAGTTAAACGGTTTTCCCACCCTGATTGGTGAACTGGAATATACCGAATGTCATCTAGCAGAGAAAAACCTGAGGCCAGTCCTTGGCATAATAAAGATGAATCATTCAGAAAGAGAATGTTCATTTAGTAATGTCTCCACTGATGTTTAGATTGTTCAATCGTAACCTCCAAGGTTTTAATCAGGGTTGCGGAGTTAATACGGTAACGTTGAGCAGCCTGTTCAACGCTCATATTGAGTAAGTTTTTAGCCCCTCAACCAGATGTAAGAATTCCGAACTTGCGAAATATTTTAGCTGTCTGAGGATACTTACATAGAATGTCTGCAATGTTCGTAGTTAAATCTAAGTGATCCATTTATTCCAGAATCCCCCTTTGGTTTTAATATCTTCATCCTTTCCTGCTTGAAGCTGATCAATTTGTGTCTCGAGCTTTTCAAGTGAGGAGTCACTCTCTTCTTGTTTGACCAGCATAACTCGTAGAACTTGTGATAGACTTTGGGTTTCCTTTTCAAGGTTCGACATAGCTTCCTTGACGGGTTCAAGTTCATCAAAAGGTGGTGGATCTTCTTTTTGTTTGGATTGAAGAGCATTTTCTGAGATTACTTCCATTACTTGGTCAAATTTGGCGAGCATATTTTGGACTGCAAGACTAAGCTGCGTGTTTTCTTGCTCGAGATGGGCGACTGTTTTGATTAAAGATTGGAGTTCATGGGTTTCCTTATCTGGCATGGGCTCAAGGACCTCCTCAGGAAGGTTCTCAGGAACTTGAATTTCTTCTAGAATTTCAAGTGTTTTGGGAACTTCGGGTTCTTCAGAAATTTCGGGAACTTCAGGAATTTCGACTGTGTCAAGTTTAGAGGGTCCAGCTGATGGGTTCAGTGAATTTACTTCGCGTAAGCTTATTGTTGGAGGGGTGTCCGGAAGCGGATCATAATGGGGAGATAGTTGGTCTGGATAGAAGGCTGGTACTGAAGGCGGGGTAGTTATAGGGGGAGAAATTGGGGAAATAGTTTGGTTAGGAATAGAGTGTAAGGTTGAAGGTGCGGGAGCCTGAAGATCAACCCTAAATCCTAGTTCACGATAAAATATCGGAGCATGCCTGATTATTTGATCTTCTAACCAGTAAGTTTGATGAAAATACTTTCTGCTTTTATGCACCCATTGTAAGAGTTGATGTGAAGGGGGTTGCGAGCAACTCATTTTCCAGCCTTTGCCGTCATTTTGCAGGAGGATTTCTTCTTCTGTATTAATAAGAAGCCATAGAATCCCCCCTATTTCTAAGGCCCCGATATTTTTACAAGGAGAATTAAACGTTTTGATGGGAGCTGGTGACGGATGCCAAGTGCTAGCTAGTTCCTGGGCATCTGTTTGTTGAGCTGAGCGGAGCTCGAACTGTCCAGTTGGAGTTTTAACAATCCAAAAGAGATGATGAACATTGTCCGTTGTCATGAGTGCAGCCATGTCAACGACCTCACCCGGAATTTTCAGCGTTTCAGTTGGAGATCCCCATATGTGAAATGAACCATTAAAGCGATTTGTAAAGAGAAGGGAATGACGACCTTGGAAAGTGACGGTGCAAAGATGTAGGTTGCCCTGACTATCTAGATTCACATGATAAAGTGGCTCTCGTGGATGAACGACCTCTCCCATATGAGTACTCTGCCAAGAGGATCCATTCCAAAAGCGATGTTCGATACGCCAAAGTTCGGGTATTGATTGATGAGTGGAAGCATAAAAGATATGTATTGTTTTACCTTGGGGAAATAGAAAAAGCCTACGGTACCTTGTGCCGCGTACGTCAAGTTTGGCGATTAACGTTGTCTGGGGAGTCCCTGCCCCAGAAACAAGGGTATAACAAAGATCTCCACTTGTTTTAAGTACGACTAGATGAACAGTTTTGGAATCAGTCATGATCCCATGAGCTAAAAGTGGAGGTTCTTGGATTCGATAAGAAGGTTCCTGAGTGTTTCCAAGAAACAGTGCACATCCTTGAGAGTCGATGTATAAGTATGCAGATTCACTTTCATAGGTCAAGAGGAGGGGGGGTAAAGTGTTACGAGTAAGGAAAGCCAATACGATCACTTCCTTTGTTTTCATGACTTCAAGTGATCCATTCCGTGAAAGAAAGGGCCGTTTATGGACGGCCCTTTCTTACTGGAAGGGCAACGATTTATTATATAAGAGGGGTGAACAACACATGATGATAAATTACTGACAAGTATCTAGTTGTGGCGGGAAAAAGTCACTTGGGAATGGAGTAAGAGTGGTATCAAAGAAATTCGTACAGGGGTTTTCGGGGATATCTGGGAATTCCTCACATAGAGGAGGTTCAGGACAGAATCCAAAGGCCGGAACGAGTAGCTGAACTAAACCTGTTACTTTTGTGATCACAAAGCTGCCGATAGCGATTTGGACCGAGTTTTTCGTAAATAAGGGGCTTGTTAATACTTCTGTTCTTGTTTCAACCCTTAAGTTAAAGTCAAATTCTGGCCGAGTTGGTGGGAAGTACATAACAATATCTTTGTTAATATCCGATAGGTTGCCTGTGACTGTAAACATACAACCAGTTGAATCCCGTAGGACTAACGTATAAGGGATTTGAATTGTGAACTGAACTCTGGAAAAATTGGGTCGTGCAGGAATGGGTGTAATAACAACACTGCCCGGAACAATTACACCGGTAGAAAAGGTCATACTTACAAAGGTGAACGGAGGCACTCCATCACAGGGTAAGCTTACAATGAAGGCAGGGAAACATTCTCTTTGTAGGCAACTGGCGTAAACCTTTTCTACAATAATACAGACTGATTCAGTAATGTCATCCAGTTGATAAGGGTCTGTTAAATCAATGGGGTTACCAGGTGATAAGGCTGAACCGACTCTCCCCACGGTAACACCTCGTGGAGGGAAGGATGTAGGGAGTGCAGCAGCGATGGTATTGGTGAGTGTATTAATAACGCTAATCGAGCTGTCGCCTTCGTTAGCAACCCACAATTGAGTGCCATCACCTGTGACATCTAGGCCTAAAGGATTGATACCAACAGGAATAGTCGTTACAATGTTAAGTCCTATGGTCGAAAGAACGCTTACACTGTTTGAACCGAAGTTGCTTACATACATAAATGCAGGATTGACAGGGTTTGCTGTAATTTTTTGAGGATTTGAGCCGACCGGGATAAGGCCTAAAGGAGCATTCGTTGTAGTATTAATGACACTGACATTGTTACTATCACTGTTGACAACGAAGAGCTTTGTATTGTCCAGACTAACGGCCAAACCATTGGGGGAACTTCCTACTGGGATTGTTGCAATGACGGTATTGGTGACTGGATTGATGACCGAGACCGTATTACTGTCGCTATTGCTTACGTAGACACGGCTGCCATTACGGGCGATAGTGACATCAGCTGGCCCAGTACCAACCGAAATTGTGCTGACTACAGTATGAGTTGGGATGCTAATGACGGAAACAGTTCCACTTCCAGAGTTTGTCACATATGCTGTAGTACTAGTAGGGTCAATCGCGACTGAGGTTGGTGCAAGACCGACTGGGATCGTTGCTAAGACTGAATTTCCTGCGGTACAAATGACTGATACTGTGTTACTGCCGAAATTAGGAACTAAAACCTTTGTACCATCCGGCGTGCGTTTTGGGAAAGCTGGTGCAATCCCCACGGGAATGGTAGCGACTAGCACATCGCTGTAAACATTATATATGGCGACGGCATTGTCGAGTGTTACCCAAGCATGGGTTTCAAATAGCATGTGTGTATTCCCCCCTTTTTAGATTCGAGAAATGAGTGAGACTTAGTAGCTTTCAACGTATACTATTCGCTTATCAAATAGGGTGTTACACCCTATTCTTATTTGTATTAGCCCTCATTGAAATATACCCAAGCATCCGACCGGCCCGCTCGCTCCAATCGTTTGCCTGAGCGTAGGCCATTCGTTCTGCTTTGTTTGAATCTTTTTCTTCTAATAGAAGTCGGAGACGTAGTGAGAACAGATGAGGATCACTTTCAAGGTTAATTTTAGGAATTGTAAGCAGTTCTGGAAGCGGTGTCCCAAGAACTCGAATTCCCGCTGCATAGTATTCATAAAGTTTGATAGGATTACATCCTTTGGTCATTTCTGTTTGAAGAAAGGGAATTAGCCCTAGATCGAAGTGATGAAGATATGATGGGAGTTCATGATAAGGTTTTAGACCTAGATAAAAAACATTTTTAGATTTTAGGGGGAACGTATTACGCTGAAAGAGAGCTCCCATAAAAACAAAGTTAATTTCCGGATTTTCCCGGATAACAATTTTGAGCAAATCCCAATCTACCCAGGGGGCAATCGCTCCACTATAACCTACAATGGGTTTGCCTAATGGAAGATCCGTTGGGCGAATACTGGAGGCAGGTGAAAAATGTACGAAATCGACACCATTGGGGATTAGGTGAACATAAGGATGCCTAGAGGAAAAATAGTTATAGATACTAGCACTACTACAAAAGATTAGGTCGGCTTTTTCAAGGATCTGGGGATAATAGGGTGCCCAACTGGCAAACTCCTCTTTAGGTTCATCCACTGCATCATAAATAACGAAATCAGGAGCATAGGTTTGAATTAATTCAATATGTGAGGGAAGCGTCAACCACAGGGTGCGTGGTCTCGAATGGGGAATGGTCAGAGCCGATGATCCTTGACAGATGAAAAGGAAAGGGGACAAAGGTTTAACCCCTGGTTCAGAAAAGTCTCCAAAATCTTCATAAAGAACTGTTTGACCAGACGCAGAAAATCGACCCAGCAACTGTTGTGGGCGCTGAAACATCCAATTCCAGGGAATTGAGGGAGGGTAAATAATCGTAGGCATTTGTAACCTCCTCATTGGCCGTCTTAACCGAGAGAATAGTAATATATAGTATTATGATATGTTGGAAGAGGAGGAAGGGGGACTCGAGGCTAGTACCATTTACTTGATGCGATCATAGTCTAAAGATAAAGGAGATATGGTTGTTAGGAGGGTGGTCAATGGAAAAGGAGGAGATTGAAACCATTAATAAAGATATTGCTGAAATCAAGGAGGCTGTCAAGGACGTATCAACCGTCGTGAACGATATGAGAGTGCTAATAGCCGGTAACTATATTACGAAACATGACTTTGAGAAATTCAAAAAAGGAGCCGAGAACAGTCGTCGTTGGTGGTCAGGTTTTATCATAGCCACGGCGGGAGCATTCGCGGCTATTGTGAATGTCCTTTGGAAGTATTAAATGTTGATAGCTGAATAATAAGCAAAAGAAGTCTGCCGTGTAGCTACGGGCAGACTTCTTTTCTGTTGACAAGATGTAATGACAAGGTTTCCTTTATACCATTCATGAATATGCTATTATTAGCAAACTTGCATTTGGAGGAATAGTCCCGTGAATAAAAAGAGAATCCTTACCTTCCATGAACACCCTATCTATACAACAGGAATCTTGGCTGGTCTTCAAGAAGCAGGGCATGAGGTCAAAATAAAGAACCTTAAGAACTGTCCTCAAGAAGAGCATAGGAAACTAATGAACCATGAAATTAACGAGTTTAAACCCGATTTCATATTTAATCCTGGTTGGTGTCATGATCGGATTAACTTAGAAGCTATGTTCGAACTACTGAAAGCAAAAGGTATACCTCACATTTATTGGGCAACTGAAGATCCAACCTTTTTTGATTTGGCAACTTTACCCCTCGCAAGACAGAGTGCATTTGTTTTTACGACTACGATTGAATACCTTTCACGATACCGGGAATTAGGTATCAACTCAAACTATCTACAATTTGGCTTTAACCCTGCATTTCACAAACCATGGCCAGCCCAACCGGAATATAGTGCAGACATTATTTTAGTAGCCAATAATTATGTTATGAAAGGATATACAAACTGGTTACCATTCCGCTTAGAGAGCACTAAAACTATTGTAGAACCACTAGTGAACGGTAATTATGACCTTAAGATTTGGGGATTATGGTGGACTGATCCTTCAGCTGAGATTATCATTCCCGTACGATACTATGGTGGTGAATTAGACTACAATGAAATGCCAAAAGCAAATTCTTCAGCAAAAATTGTATTAGGGAGTCAATTTGATAATACCTCGATTTCTCAAACCAGTTGTCGTATTTTTGAAGTATTGGCCTGCGGGGCGTTTCACCTGACCGTATATACACCTTCAACTGAAACACTTTTCTCAAATCATAAGCATTTGGTTTGGTCGAGTTCACCAGAGGAAACTAAAGGGCTGGTGGATTATTATCTTAACAATGATTCCGCCCGGGAAAGGATTGCAAAGGAGGGACAAGAGGAAGTATATAGGAAACACACTTACCGACAGCGGGCAGATTATATGATGTTATGTTTAAATAGTATCCTTTAACGTTTAAATGGAGGAGAATTATGAAAACGTTTATCTACCCGCCTTTCCTAAGGTGGAATTATATGACGCAAAGGCCGCAGCAGTTAATGCGTGAGTTTGCCCGTCAGGATTGTCGGGCTATATTTCATAGTGGCGAAAATGAAATTTCGGAAACGCTCGGAGTTCAAGCTATAGACCAGAACCTATACGTTTGTAACCGCGACGTTAATCCTTTAGTGCATATA
>JADQBO010000083.1 GCA_016278585.1 Desulfosporosinus sp. | reverse complement strand
TCTTGCAAAGCCTCAAGAACGGATTGGGCGTCTTATTGACCGAATTGGGATAGATGGGCTGCACGAATTTGCTAAGCAAGCGAAACATTAAGACAGTCAAAAGCGGATGAAGTCATCCGCTTTTGACTGTCTTTGTCTTGGTCCATTTAAGTAATTATTTCTTAGTTTACATGTATAGCATCTGTCGGACAGCCTTCGGCAGCTTCTTTAGCAGATTCCTCTACCTCACTGGGAACCGGGTTAGTATAGGCAACCGCTAATCCATCATCTTCCATCTGAAATACTTCAGGACAGAATTCTGGGCAAGCTCCACAACCAATACATGCATCTTTGTCTACCGCAGCTATCATTACATATCCTCCTTTAAGATTATCAAGATTATTCATTATTCTCCCCTTACTTGATACCGACTATTCATGATAATTTGAATAGTCAATACTTATTTAGAAGTATTGACTATTTTTACCGTAGTTACTAACTGAAATGCTTTATTTTTACATCCAAGGCTTTTGCTAATTCGATGGTGTTCATGAGGATTCGCTAATTCTTTGAAAGTATCATTAGAAATAGAAGATAATCGTGGATATTGCGATAAATATAAATTCCATAAATATCCATAATACCCCTCTCTGCAAGGATTTTAGGGGTATTTAGCCACTTTGTTCTAACCCCTTATTATTTGCGATTTCGACATCAACCATATCGTATAATAAGGGCACCGGAATGGAACGTTACATAATCAATGAACCGGAATACAATTTAAGGCGGGATGATTGGAGAATGAGCAAGAAAATAAAAATACTTATCGCGGATGATAATCGAAATTTATGTCAAATGCTACAAAACTACCTCCAAAGCCAGGAAGATTTGATCGTTGTTGGAGTTGCAAATAACGGTTTAGAAGCTTGGGAGCTTATTCAAACTCAGGAACCGGACCTGATTATTCTTGATTTGGTGATGCCAAATTTGGATGGTTTAGGCGTATTAGAAAGAATTAATGCTAGGTCAACAGCAACGCGTCCTAAAATTATCATGCTAACGGCTTTTGGACAGGAATCGCTAACTCACCAAGCAATGATGCTGGGTGTGGACTACTTTATTCTTAAACCCTTTGATTTGGACATTCTAAGTAAACGAATTCGTTCTTTAACACAGGATATTCCGATGTCCTCACCTGCTCAGAATAGTTCAGCATCGCCGGTTGTGACAACCGTGGGAAGTGGTCTTAATCTATGTGTGGAAGTGACGACGATGATGCATCAAATTGGGATTCCAGCTCATGTAAAAGGCTACCAGTATATTAGAGATGCAATTCTAATGGTCGTTGAGGATGTTTCGCTGCTAGGAGCAGTAACCAAGGAACTCTATCCAAGTATTGCGAAAAAGTTTGATACCGCACCCAGCAGAGTGGAACGTGGAATTCGCCACGCCATAGAGTTAGCCTGGGAGCGTGGACATACGGATACCCTTAAACGAATTTTTGGATATTCTATGAATATCGAACGACAAAAACCGACTAATTCTGAATTTATCGCACTGCTAGCGGACAAATTAAGGGTGATGAGTAAGGTCAGCTAAGTACAATGACATTTAAATCGGTCATCTAATAAGCACCTCCTTTTACCCATAAGGGAAAAGGGAGGTGCTATATATTTAACCTAAAGTGTTGTTTAAAGGTAATTTTGTTGATAGACTTATAAAATGAATCAATAAACTTCTTGATTAACAAGTTGGTATTTAAGTCCTAGTGAACACAAAGAAGGAGACGGTTTTCTTGAAGGGTAAGCTGATAGTCATAGAAGCAGGTGACGGTAGTGGGAAAGCCACTCAAACGAAATTATTGTTTGATAAACTATCTTTAAATAATTATAACGTTAAGAAAGTAGAATTTCCTGACTATCAGAGCGATTCCTCTGCTCTGATTAAGATGTATTTAAATGGAGAATTTGGTGACAACCCAAATGATGTCAACCCCTATGCAGCTTCTGCTTTCTACGCTTGCGATAGGTATGCATCCTATAAGAAAGTGTGGGAAACATTCTATCAAAACGGTGGCATCATTTTAGCGGATAGATATACCACCTCAAATATGGTTCATCAGGCAGCAAAAATTAATAACTCTAAAGAACGGGAAGAATATCTCAAGTGGTTATGGGATTTAGAATTTGTTAAGTTTAAGCTTCCGGTACCTGATTGCATAATTTTTCTTGATATGCATCCGCAATTTAGCCAAATACTAATAAGCAATAGAGCTAACAAATATGGCAACTCTGAAAAGGACATTCATGAAAGGAATTATAATTACTTAGTTGACTCATATAATAATGCCACTCAGATTAGGGTATCACTGGGATGGACAATGGTAGACTGCGTTCATAATGGTCAACTTAGAAGTAAGGAACAAATCCATACCGAGATTTATAGCATTGTAAAACAATTACTTGGGAAGGATTGAGGTTGCTAGTCTTTAATAAGTGAAAGTGGAACTATACTTATGTATTACAAAAGCCACAACATAGTTGTGGCTAATTTCTTTTATGGTGCGCCCGGCGGGATTTGAACCTGCGACCTCCGGCTTCGGAAACCGTCACTCTATCCACTGAGCTACGAGCGCTTATTGAGGACACTCCAATACTTTACCCAATTATACGGATTTTGTCAAGCTTTGAGGGAAGAATCAATTGATTACTAGGGGCTTTAAGTGGTATAGTAAAAGCTTAGATTTGTCTTTTTTAGTTGTCTACCGAAAGACTCTACTGTATAATTAACCACCGATGAACAAGCGTTATTCAGGTTGCAAGGACGGAGGATTTCATTGCTAAGACGTTTTAGAGACTATTTTAATTGGCGATTGTTTAAACACTTCATTGGGATCATAATAGGTGCAACGATTGTAAGTATCAGTATTAATACATTGATTATACCCAATGAAATTGCAGATGGAGGAATTACTGGAATAGCCATAGTCCTTCATTACTTATTTGGTTGGCCAGTTAGCTGGGCTGTTCTACTATTGAATCTGCCACTTTTTATTTTGGGGCTTCGTTTGGTGGGCAGAGATTTTTTAGTATTCAGTGTCGTAGGTGTCGCTGTTCTCTCAGCCACGCTTTCCCTGACCACGCAGTTTCCAGTCTTAACGGATGATAAATTGTTAGCTGCAATTTTTGGAGGAGTTCTTACTGGAATTGGAATGGGTATTATCTTCCGCTCCAGAGGTTCGTAGGGTGGAACTGATATTTTGGCCGTCTTGTTTGCCAGGACAACTTCCTTTAGTGTTGGTCAAATCCTGCTTGGGGTTGATGCCGTTATTTTTTTAGTAGCAGCCATTTTGTTTAGACCAGAAATGGCAATGTATGCCATTATTTATATGTTTATTGCAACACGTATCGTGGATCTTGTCCAAGAGGGCTTAAGTCTATCAAAGTCGGTAATGGTGGTAACTAATCAACCTCAGAGAATTGCTGACGAGATTATGGCCAAGCTTGAGAGGGGGGTAACACTTTTTCAAGCGATTGGAGCTTACTCAGGAGATCCTAAACAAGTTGTTTATTGTGTTATAAATCGCTCAGAACTGTCTCAAATAAAAGAAATTGTGCGTCATCAAGATCCCCAGGCGTTTATGGCTATATCAGAAGTGCCAGAAGTTGTAGGAGAGGGCTTTTCATCATGGAGAGGACATTAAAGAACATAGTAGATTACAAATAGAGTCTGTGAGTAAAGTCGGGATTGCACGTAGAAACCATTGATATGAGTTTGGAACGAGGGTGAGATGATGAAACGGCGCAAACGAGATCAAAGAAGTGGTCGGAAGACGATATTCTTGCTTTTGTTAGTTAGTGTCTTTATGTTCTTAGCTGGACCCTTGGTTTGGCGTATAGATCAATTAAGACAGGCAAAAAGTGTTTACGATGTTCAGAAGGTTCAAGAGGGACTGCTTTGGTTAGAGAAGAATGCGGGCATATTAAAAAAATTAGAGTATATTAGTGATATAGAAATGTGGCAGCAACTCAATGTGGGGAGCGAAGACATAGACGAGTTTAAGTTGGCCTCGTATCAAGATGAAAAACATCAATATTGGTTATATGTTCTCTATTTGCAAGAGGGTAAACTTATGGAGGGGCAGAATGTTTTAGATAGAATGAGTGACAGTAGTCTTAAGTTGCTGGGAAAAGGATTGATGGCGATTGCCACAGGGGATGCTGGGGAAGCTCGACGTTTACTTTCCGAAACGGAAATAGACTGGAACACTCTATCCATTCAGGAGCAAGCTATAAGGCATTTAGCCTTGGCTCAAGCAGCCATGATCCTGGGAGATTATGAGTCTACAAATACTGAGCTGAAGACGGCCCTGCAATTAGATCCAAATAACCCTGCTTATCTGTCGGTGGCCTTCGATGCAGCCATTTATAACGAACAATGGCCAAAAGCGTTAGAACTCAGTCAATTAATTGATGCGCAAACATGGCGGCCTCTAAACACATTGTACGAGACGAAAAAAGCGATACTTGCTATTCATGAAGGCAACACTCTTGTACTCTCTAATAGCCTAGCCTCTCTAGAAGAGTTTCCACAAGGTGATCTTTACATCGACTATGTAAATGGAGTTCACGCTCTAGAGCAGGGTCAGTTAGAAGAGGGTAAGAGTTTGCTTGAACAAGCACTGAGAAATGGATTAGAGGGTGAATTGAAAGTGGATGCCCAAACAGCTTTAAATCAGATTGTTGAGCGAGAAAAAGCGGATCTAAACCTACGCGCTGTAGTCGCTGAAAACCCCTGAGCTAGGATACGTTAGTTACTTGGCTGAGATAGGTTCTTCTTTTAAATTGCTTTCTGGTGGCCAAGTACTACTAGCCTGGGATAGCAATTGTCCGACTGGGATTAAGGTATTCCCTTTACTTTTAAGGGTCTGAATGATGATAGGTAAGGCCTGAATCGTATCAGGAGCAGAGTCAGAAGCATGAAATAGGATTATGTCTCCGGGTTTTGCTCCATTGCCTGAGCGGGACCCATTAAGTACGTTGTTAACAACGGCACTTGGGCCGGGTCGTTTCCAGTCCAGAGAATCAACACTCCACTGAATAACACGATATCCCAGACTATCGGCAGTTGCTATAACCTTATTATTATAAGCTCCATTAGGGGTCCGAATTAGTCGGATTTTTTTACCGGTTATTTGTTCAAGGATTTGCTGGGCAGTCGTAATTTCTTTTGCTATTTCTTCTGTCCCTAAGGTATTGAGATCAATATGCCGATTTCCGTGTGAGCCAATTTCATGTCCATCAGCGATCATTCTTTGGATTAAGGGTTGATGTTTATCGGCCCAGGGACTTGACAGGAAAAACGTGGCCTTAATCCCTTCCTCTTTTAGAATATTTAGTATGGGTTCTGCAGTTTTTTCTCCCCAACTGATATCAAAGGTTAGACCGATAGCTTGGGTGTTAACGTTGACTGAATAAATGGGTTTTAATTTCTCGGAAAAAACTGAGGTGACATTTTCGCGGTAAGCAAGCATGACGAATAAAAGGATTCCCCAGAGAGAACATTTCGCCATGAGGGACGTTTGAAAATAATAATTCGCATTTGGCACTCCTCCTTCGAGTAAAAGATATTCATTTGTTAGCAGGATCATGAGGAGTAAAACAAAAAAACGCCTGTACAGGCGTTTTAAACTTATCGTTCAGAAAGTTTATAGTTTATCTGGGGTAAACCAAGGCTGTACCTAGCGTTGAATAAATTGCTTACCAGATTGGATTAGATCAATTTTAAACAGTAATTTAAGAAAAATATGAAGGACTATAAAAGAGGCAACCATAATAACAAGAATACGTACTACAAAGAAGGTAATGGCGAATACCCACGTAAACACTTTACTTAAGACCAAGGCAGAAAGATATAGACCAAACATCAGAACAAGGAGTTTGAGTACGATCATCATATAGTATGAAGACTGAGAAGGACGATAAGTATTCAAAGCTAAACACTCCCTTCTGAAACTAAGATTATCATATTTCGACTTTTATGTCTAGATTACAAGCCAGTTCGTCCTGAAGTTCTTACTTACCGCCAAGGGACAGTTTTTAAAAACTTATGCGATATAATATGCCCAATAAATCGACTCGTGCATATGATGGAGCAGACACGGAGGCGATTAATATGTACGATGGGGAATTATTCAATTGGCGGAACCTGATGGAGGATGGAACACAGTGTCTTGGAGATGAACAGTATTTAAAAGCAGAAAAATATTATAGTCAAGCCCTATTAAAGGCATATGAATTAGCCGTTCCAGAAATCGTTGCATTTACATTACGACTATTAGCGACTGTAAGAGTACGCTTAGGAAATTTAGAGTTTGCGGAAGAGGGATTTAAGGAAGCCTTGAGCATTTGCCAAGACATACAAAATGCCAAGGGGATGGCTGAGGCTTGGGCAGGGTTAGCAAGTATCTCTGTAAAAATGAGTAGGCTGCGGGAAGCGGTAGGAGAGTACGAACAAGCCATAGCTGTATACCCAGAATCATCTCCTCAGCTAAGGCTAGGCATGCTCTATGCTGACCTTGGTCAAGTTTACACTGCTCTAGAAGCGTGGACTAAGGCTAAGAGTGCCTACTCAAAGGCCTTAGAGCTCTGTCGTTTGTATAGCTTCCCTAAAGGGGAGGCAGAGTTAGATGTCCTTTCAGGAGAATTATGTTTTCGAATAGGAGAAAAAACACAAGCCTTAAAAAATCTAAAACATGCCTGTCAACTTTTTGTTCAAATAGCGGATATGGTTGCTTTATCAACAACACTTCAATACTTGGCGTTACTTTACTTTGACCAAAATGAAATGCTTTTGGCCTTTGAATGTCAGCAAAGGGCAGTGGCACTCTGTCTAAAGTATGACTCAAAAGAGGCATTCAGTGAGAGTAGCTACTTTCTTTGTAAAATTGAGCAAAATCTAGAGAATTTCCAAGAAGCTAGATATTATCTTGAATTATCGATTCGCTTTTACCCTGATAAAAATTTAGAACTTGCTTTACGTTATAAAAGTTTAGGGAACTTACTTTTTCTTTCAATGGATTATGCCAAATCGGAATTAAATTATCTGAAGGCTTTAAGACTCTTTGAATCGTATCAGGATGATCTGCGCATCGGCGAAGTATATGACGCATTGACCCTCCTAAAAGAAATACAGGAGCAAAACGAAGGTTCGATAAACTTTAAGGATAAGGCAGATGATTGGTCAAAACTCCATGGGAAGTTTACTCTAGAAGCATTAGTACATTTAGCAGAGTTTTATGAAAAATACCGTAATTACAGAGATGCCTTGGAATGCTACTGGAAGGCCTTAAAAAGGGCACGTGAGGCGGAAGTTGCAACAGAGTGGATAGAACTTAGAGTTCAGCAAGTTTCAAAACGTCTTCGTCGGAAAAAGTAACCATGATAGAATATTTTCAAAATATACTATAACTACTTTATAAATAAGGACAATTCAGGTAAAATAAGTATAGAAGTTGCTCCTGAAAAGGAGATGGGGGGGGGATTTGACATGCGAGAGGAAGATTTAATACTTCTCGAATGCTTAGAAGACGTGTATCAAACCTTTGAGAATGCCTTAAAAAAGGCTTATCAGGTTCGTTCGATCCATGTCCAAAAGTTTGAGCAACTCCTCGTTGAGATTCGAAGTGAGCGGAGGATTTTTGAAGATATTTCTATCCCCGCCCGACTGATTGTTGAACAATTGTTAGAATCCCAATTTAAAGTTGGACAGGTCGCTTTAGAGGCAGAACGATTAAAACAATCATTTGCAAGTGTGGCCTATGTCAAAGTTGAAGAATTCGGAACCATTTATTTAAAGTTGGGAGAATTAGAGATTTCCTGGAGAGATGGAAACTATTCATATTATTTTTACCCTGATAAAGTTGAATTAAGGGCGACCGATGAGAAGTCAGCCATTAAGTTACTTTTTTCTATTTCTTTCAATCGACAAACCTTAGAACGGTTTCCAGAAATCCTAACGTCCCCTAATGTTATATATGTCCATCCACAACTAGAAAAATGGATACGGAAGGTGTAATAATGTCAAATCTTTTACAAGGATTAGTACAAATTTATACTGGAAACGGTAAGGGAAAAACCACGGCCGCCTTTGGGTTAGCGTTACGGGCAGTTGGTCATGGTTTTCGGGTGTATATTATTCAGTTCATGAAAGGGAATGATGGCTACGGTGAGTTAGAAGGGGTGAAACGACTAAGTCCTGAATGTCAACTGGAACACTTTGGAGGGCCGGGATGGGTTCATAAAGGAGAACATCTTGAGGAGAATGTTGAAGAAGCGAGTAAGGCTTTCTTAAGAGCTCAAGAAATAGTTCTTTCAGGGAAGTGGGACATTGTCATTTTAGATGAAATACTTAATGCACTTTGGTTTGAACTGATTCCCGAAGCTAAAGTTTTAGGACTAATAAGCCAAAAACCGTCCCATGTGGAACTGATTCTAACCGGGCGAAATGCTTCGCAATCCTTAATGGATAGGGCGGATTTAGTGACCGAAATGGTTGCCAAAAAACATCCCTACGAAAAAGGCATTATGTCACGAGAAGGAATTGAGTATTGATCCCTTGATTATGACAAACTAAAATTTGAAAAACATCTCTTCGGAGGTGTTTTTTTCGTGAGTATACATAAATGATCAATGACTTATCTTCTTTAACAAGGCATATATATAAGTATTATCCGACAAGTCTTGCGGTTGTTAGAGAAGGGAGGGCTACTATGGAAGTCATAAAGTGGTTACGTGAGTATCGCGAAGGAGAGGCTACATTGGCTTGGAGTGGTACGTTTGCTGAGTACTTGCAGATGGTTACTAAAAACTCCAACTTGGCTCTACATGCCCATGCTCGAATCTATGAGATGATTAAAGCGGCTGGGGTTGAAACAAATGGTGATCAGAAAAGATACAAGTTTTTCGACAAAGAACTTTTTGGCTTGGATAAGACATTAGAGCGCCTTATCGAAGAGTATTTCCATAGTGCAGCCAAACGCTTAGATGTTCGCAAAC
>JADQBO010000207.1 GCA_016278585.1 Desulfosporosinus sp. | reverse complement strand
ATTTTGAGATATTACTATTGACAAGATGCGCTAAACTTTATGCAACGCCAATGGCATTGTATAAAGGTTTTTCTTCCGATAACTCATTTCCGATACAGAATTTGTTTTCCATGCTGCCGCCTCCTATGATGTCATAACTAGATTTCCTTCTATAGTAGTGTACGATTATATAACGTTTAGCATGAATCTCTTATCCCCCAAGGGTCTAAGGACTAAACGAACCTGTCTAAAACCCCTGCCTCGGAGTGTTTAGCAGAAATAAATTCATCGTCTAGTTGAATATATTGCCTAGTCGTTGTGAGTGAGGCGTGACCAAGAATCCTTTGTAACGTGAATACATCCATATTCCCTTTAACAGCGTTTACTGCAAAGGTATGCCGCCACACATGGGGAGAACACCGTTTAGTTATACCCGCTTTCTTGCCGTGTTTACCAAAATTGTGGATAATAACCAAGGGGTCGAGTTTACCCCCTAATGATGATAGAAATAAATACTCTTCACCGTTATCTTTTGAAGTTTCAATAAGTTGGTCTAAAAGTCCCGCTGTTTTTTTACTGATCGGAAGGAACCGTTCAGTGCGGGTTTTGGCGGTTTCGCTACGCACGATTATAACCTTACGTTTTATGTCTACATCATTTAATGTGACGTTGACCGCTTCGTTAACTCGTATGCCGTTATCCAACATCAATATCATAAGACAGTAATCACGGAATCCCGTATAGTTTGAGGTATTTACCGCCTTGAGCATCTGTTTAATTTCGTTCGAGATTAATGGTTTTATGGTATCCTTCGGAACCCTCACGAGTTTTATTTTTGACGCTAAATTTTCGTTTAAATAGCCTTCTTCCTGTAACCAATTGAGATACGTCTTTAATGTACGTAATCTAACGTTTATGGTACAAGGAGCATACTGTTTTAGAATCATGTGAGCAGAATACTCATTAAATAACGCTTTTTCCAACCAACGGTTCCCCACCAACCGCTGTTCTAAATTGAGCCACTTTTTAAGGTAATTCATATGGGTAACGTAATCCCTTAAAGTGCGTGGTGCCAAGCCTTCCAAGCGTTTTAAATTGACAAAAGTATCATGTAATTTAACGAACTCTAGAACACTTAAGGAAATGGTACTTTCGATGGACAACGGTTTC
This sequence comes from Desulfosporosinus sp., assembly GCA_016278585.1. Taxonomy (GTDB): domain Bacteria; phylum Bacillota; class Desulfitobacteriia; order Desulfitobacteriales; family Desulfitobacteriaceae; genus Desulfosporosinus. Next base: position 7,892 of record JADQBO010000207.1, on the reverse strand, counting down.
GCGTTCATCTTAATTTTGGTCTTAGCCATTGATTTTACCGCCTTTTTCGTTTATTAAGGCAGTAACCGTTGTTCTTAGTGAGACTATCGGTTTCTAATTGTGAATAAATAAAAAGCATATCTACGGAAAAACCGTAAATATGCGTTAAGTCCACGTATAAAGCCACTTTCAAGCACCGAAAAATAATTGGCAGGGGATGAGAGAGTCGAACTCCCACCGACGGTTTTGGAGACCGCTGTTCTACCATTAAACTAATCCCCTATACTTTTTGCAACGAAATGAATTATATCGCGAAAAGAGAAATGTGTCAATATAATTATTAAACAATCTCAGGATTATTGATTTAATTTAGAACAAATTTAGAACTTGTAAGCAGGAGTTTCGAAGAAAAATAAAGAATATCATACTATAATTAAGTATATCTTTAATCTCTTTATGAGTTTTTGTATGAGCCTGGATAAGACCATAAATGAGGAAATAATGCAAGAATGAGGGAGGGGTGTTCTTGAGGTCCGATTTACACATTCATACGCTTGAATCTGATGGCTCACTTCCGGTAGAAGAGATCATAAACCTTGCCCATGCTAACAAGGTGCAAATTTTAGCTATTACGGACCATGAAAGTACCCAAGCAATCAGTCAGGCTGAAAGTCTTGGTAAGGAATTAGATATTAAAATCATCCCTGGAGTTGAATTGTTAACCAGCTATCAAGGACATGAGGTCCATCTCCTTGGGTATTTTAACAACGTTAATCATCCAGTTTTACAAGATCGATTAGAAGAGATTCGGGCACAACGCACTGCTTTAGCCCATGATATGGTTGAATGTTTAGAGAAAAATGGGATTTTTTTGGAATGGGAAGATGTTGAGAGGGAAGTCGGAGCAAATGGGGCGGTAACAAAGGGACATATTATGAGGGCTATTTATCATCAGGAAAGTGGTAGTCCTAAAAATTGGCGTGATATAGCAGCTAATTTTCGTCCTGGAGGAGTTGCCCATTTACCCTATCTAAACCATACTTTCGAAGATGCCGTAGATCTTATATTTTCTTGCGGTGGACTTCCTGTCGTAGCCCATCCAGGACTTCTCTGGGATCCCCAAATGGTATTTTCTCTATTGGCCTATCGACCTATTGGACTTGAAGTATATTATGGTTATTGGGAAAGACAATCAGCCCTTATTCAGTACTATGCGGAAGTCGCCAATAAATTTGCCATCGTAGCCACAGGTGGTAGCGACTATCATGGACCCTCTGGGTATGTAAAACTGGGACAAATGGATGTTCCCTATGATAGTGTTCTTAAGTTACGATCTTACTTAACCATTTGATCTACACATAATTAATGTTTGAAAAGACAGAAGGAGCAAGTTTTTGGGTAGGAGTCTTTGGCTAGCCTTTATCGCCTTGATTATCACACTAATAGTGGGGACTGTTGGGCTTATATTAACGGAACACCTCAGTATAGCTAAAGCGATTTATCTCACGGTTCAGACGGTTACGACTGTGGGCTATGGAGATATTGAAGCTCAAACTGATGCGGGACATATTTTTCTGGTTTTCCTTATGCTAAGTGGAGTCGGTGTCATGCTTTATTTTGCCGGACTTATCATGGCCTTTCTAATCGAAGGTCAGTTGGCCGGTGTTTATTGGAGAAGAAAGATGAATAAGAAGATAGAAAAACTACAAGATCATATCATTGTTTGTGGCGCAGGACGTGTGGGCAGGCAAGTTATCTACCGCCTTCGTAAAGAGGGAGCACAATTCGTCGTGATAGAACACCAGGAAGATCTTGCTAGTCAGCTAATTGAAGAAGGCTTTTTGGTAATAAATGGTGATGCCACCCATGATGAAACCTTAAATAAGGCCTCTATAGATAAGGCCAAGGGACTCATCTCAGCTTTACCGGAGGATTCTTTGAATGTTTTTGTGACTTTAACAGCGAAAGGACTAAATCCAGGTATTCATGTGGTAGCTCGGATGGATCAGACTGAGTCTGAGAAAAAGTTATTGCGGGCAGGTGCGGACAAAGTGATTTCTCCAGCCACTTTGGGCGGGTGGAGAATGGCGATGTCAATACTAAAACCCATTAGTGTAGAATTTCTAGAGACTGTGATTCATAATCATAATATTGAAATGGAATTGGTGGAACTGAAAATTAATCAAGGTTCATGCTTAGTTGGAGAGACGTTGCTAACTAGTGGAATTAAGCAGCAAACAGGTGCTATGGTTCTGGCCATCTTACGAGATGAGCAAGTGATCAGTAACCCTAGTGCAAGGGAAGAAATATTGCAGGGAGATTTACTAATTGTATTAGGGTTAAGAGATCAACTACATCTTTTAGAAAAACTTACTGAGACTCTTGAGAACTGCGAATCTTGACAATCATAAAGATGTTCGATTAAAAGGGGATGTCTTGGGATAAAATACCCTCTATGTGGAGTACTAACAGTTTTCATGGTGGAGGGAGATTTAATGCATAATTTACGTTCTGAAAAAGACGTCCTTCGGGATATCAAAAAACTAATTAATACTCATTTTGGAGAAAGTGGTCGAGGGATCCAAGTAGAGGTTAAAGGGGATAAAGCCACACTTTGGGGAATGGTGGATAGCCTCGTTGAAAAGGACTTTTTTGGAAGTCGAGTGGGTCGAATTGATGGGGTTAAAGAATTAGATAATTCACTAACCGTGGCCAATGATGGTAATATCGAGGATAAAGACATTGAAAAAGGCATAAATGAACGATTCCAAAAATCTAACTATGAGGATGTCACACACTTAGGTTGTCGAGTAAGCCGAGGAATTGCCACCTTGCTGGGACACGTTGAGACCCAGAGCACGGAGAGATTAGCGAAACGCATAGCCTCTCAAGTTCGTGGAGTCAAAGAAGTTCGCAGTGACATTCAATTTATAGACAAGGCTGTGGACGATGCAACCTTAGTCAATCGTGTCGAGGATGCTTTGGTTGGTTCTCCTTGGGTGGATGCTCATGAAATTAAGACTGAAGCTCGAAACGGTCTCATAACCCTAACTGGATTAGTTGATACTCAGGAGGAAATGGAATGGGCGGTTGAAACTGCCTATCAAGTACCCGGAGTAAAAGCCGTTGTTAGCGAAATATTTTCCCGTCATCGTTCTCAAGGAGATGACTTGTGGTTAACCGAACAGTTAGTGTCCAAGCTTGGTCAACATCGCTTAAATTCAGGCCAAATTCGCGCTTTTGTAAAAGGTGGAATTGCTTTTCTGACGGGGGAAGTGTACTCTGAAGAAGATCGAGAGTCGGCGGAAAAATTAATCAAACATATTCCGGGGATACATGATGTTGATAATTCAATTAAAGTAGCTGCACATTCAATTAAATAAGCTTAACGTAATAGAAGTTTTTCAAGAGTCTTTCACTATACCTTTAAAAGTAAGTGAAAGGCTCTTGCTTTTTGTAACTCATATATTGTAATGTTTTATTTGATAAACATAAAATGGAAGAGACGAAATTAAAATAGATATCCTTATTTTAATAAGAGTCGTGCTATAATGGATTGTTCAGAATTTAGGGTGGGTATTTGTTGTACTAAAGATAGTGGAGGTTAGCTTATATGGATCCTATAACACATGGCTTGATTGGAATTGCCCTTAGTTCCCTATCAGGTCACACGATGCAAATGAATGATCCTGTTTTTTTGGGTTGTACTTTAGGTGCAATGCTTCCTGATTTAGACATTGTAACACATGTAAAAGGTCGCTTGAATTATTTATTAAAACATCGAGGAGCAAGTCATTCCTTAATTGCTTTATCTGTTTCGGCGCTGGGACTTAGCACGGTGCTTTATTCAATCTTCCCAACAACCTCATGGTCAACTGTGTTTTTTTGGACGCTGATTGGAACCATGTCTCATGGAATAATCGATTTATTAAATTCTTACGGAGCAGAGCTTTTATGGCCTTTTTCACGCAAAAAGATTACTGTAGACATGATAATGCTTACTGACCCTGTCGTTTTAGGCTCACTATTTGTGTCTTTAATAATATCTTTAATTAATCCTGAATTAGCGAAATATGCTTCAGTTTCTGCTCTGCTGTTTAGTGGGTTATATCTGGGATATCGTCAATTAGAGCGAATTCAGACAAGGGATCGTTTAATGAGTACCTATGATCTAAAAGAAACGGACCAAGTAAAGGTTATTCCGGCCATGTACCATCCTTTCACCTGGAATTTTATACTTTTCCAAGAGGAATTTGTGCGTTTTGGAATTATCCGTAATAAGATACCATCGATCTGTCGAGTTCTGCCGAAATTTAAGGGAGATAATGCATCGGTTGCTAACGCTCTAGGAGGAAATTTAGCTGAAATATTTACGCAATTTACTCCTTATTATCATGTAATCACTCATTATTCAGATACCGAGGAATGCATCGTTCAATTTTTAGACCTACGATATTGGGCCAAAGGTGATTTTGTCTATACGGGTAATGTCTATCTGAACTTAGATGGGGAAATATCTCAGGAAGTATTTCATCCTTTGCCTAACCAAAAAGGGGTGCTTTTAAGTTATTAATTTTAGAGACCAAAAAAACCTTTTGACATTCCCCTAGCTCATCTACCATAATGAATACAGTGAGGAGGTAGAAGGTGTGTCGAAAAGGAAGAAAGAGCCTAGTTCTTTTTGGCTTAAATTAATGAGTATAGTTTTAATGCTGTTGGCATTTATGGGGTTACTAGGTGCTTTCGGATTTTCCATTGGAAAACAGATTTATGCTCTGTTTATAGAGGTTATGGGTGGGTTTGCTTGGGCAGGGCCCTTCATATGTTTTGTGTTAGGGCTTTTGCTTTGGGTTTATTCATATAGTTTTGTGGCAGCTAAGGATAATTCAAGTACACCTAAACATCACCGTCGAAAGCGCCATAATTTAGAAGATCTGGATCAGTTACAAGACTCAAGGGTTATTCCTCTTCCTAAAGGAAAACTTGTGAGTTTACAGGGGTTTAATCAATATTTCTCTTCGCCTGATTTAGTAGAAATGAAGGATAATGATAGTCAGAAAACTGAAGAGATGAGGGAAATGGGAAGAGATTTTCCTTCCTATTTTGGAACAGGGGAATCTCTTCTGCCTAAGAAACAACCTAATATAACAATGTTGAAAGGGCTTAAAGACTATTTTGGAGAAGTGGATCAAGAGGAACGATTAGATCTTATCCGATCTCAGAAAAATTGCTCTGGTCCAGCAAATATGTCGGGAACATCGGTCGAGAAACCAGCGACCTTTTCTGCAGTGTTTAAGAATAAAACAGATCAAGAAGCTTTCTTAGCACAGTTTAAGGAAGATGAAAAAACTGAACTCGTTGAATTATCCCAAAAGGAACACTTCGAGGAGGAAGAGGAATCTACTCCCATCGAAGGGTTGGATGAAGACAGTAAGACCATTAATGAAGCTGAAACGATCACAGGAGTCTTAGTGACATCAGTTACACAGACTGACATTGAGTCAGAAAGCAGGCCAAAAGCCAGCCTTAATTTACATACTGAGCAGAATTCTAAACGTAAATTGTTTAACGAAATGGACGAAGGGGTCCAACTATATACGGCGTGTACTACTGAGACAAGCTCTGAGCCTGATGCCCCTGTGGCCCCGGTGGCCCCTGTGGACGCAGCGTCGACCCCAAAATTAGCCTTTGTGGAGCCAGTGGCTCAAGTTAATCAGGCAGTTGAACGTCAACCTTGGGAGTTCCCCAAGTTCAATTTATTAGATCCACTCCCGGAGAAAATAATCATTCAGAATACAGAAACGACGAAACAACTTGAAAAAGTACTCCAGGATTTTGGTGTTAATGCCAAAGTAATTCGTGTAACAAGAGGCCCAGTTATTACTCGTTATGAGTTAGCTCCTGCCCCAGGCGTTAAAATCAGTAAGATTGTTAATTTGTCTGATGACATTGCCTTAGGGCTAGCTGCTAGGGATGTTCGAATTGAAGCTCCGATCCCTGGAAAAGCGGCTATCGGAATTGAAGTTCCAAATAAACACGCACTCTCTGTACCATTTCGAGAAGTGTTAGAAACCTCTGGTTTTGGACAATACCCTTCTAAACTTAAAGTTGCTTTAGGGAAAGATATTGCAGACCAGCCGATTATTGCAGATTTAATCAAAATGCCTCATCTTCTTGTTGCGGGTGCTACAGGTTCGGGAAAAAGTGTTTGCATTACTTCGATTATTAATTCCCTCCTCTTCAATGCGACTCCAGCTGAAGTTAAGTTTCTGCTTGTGGACCCTAAAATGGTTGAACTCAGTCAGTATAACGGCATCCCACACCTTTTAGCTCCAGTAGTGATCGATCCTAAGAAAGCCGCTAGTGCTCTGAAATGGATTGTCAAAGAAATGGAAAACAGATATGAACTTTTTGCAGCTTCAGGGGTTCGAGATGTTGAACGTTATAATCGATTGAAAGCAACTGAAAGTTCAAGGAATACACCCGCTTTGCCCTTTATTGTTGTAATTATCGATGAATTGGCAGATTTAATGATGGTTGCTGCTGGAGAAGTCGAAGAAGCCATCTGTCGCTTAGCTCAAATGGCTCGGGCAGCAGGGATTCATTTAGTCATTGCCACCCAACGTCCATCGGTAGATGTCATTACAGGAGTGATTAAGGCCAATATACCCAGTCGAATTTCTTTTGCAGTTTCGTCTCAGATTGATTCCCGCACGATTCTTGATGCTACCGGCGCAGAGAAATTACTAGGGCGTGGGGACATGCTTTATTCCCCACAAGGCGTTAATAAAGCCCTTCGTGTACAAGGTTGTTTGGTAACAGATGAAGAAGTACAACGAGTGATTATGCATTGGAAAAAATTAGGAAAACCGGAGTATCTTGATCCAGAGAGACTTTTTGCGGAAACAACTGCTAAAAATGAAGAGAGTAATGGGCCTGATGATGCAATGTTCATTGATGCAGGGCAATTATTTATTAGAACCGGCATGGCCTCGGTATCCTTTCTTCAACGCAGGTTAAAATTAGGATACACTAGAGCTGCTCGACTAATGGATATGCTGGAGGAGCAGGGGGTTGTGGGAGCCTATGAAGGAAGTAAACCGAGGCAAGTGCTCTTAACGCTAGAAGAATTCAACGAACGATTTGGATGATGATAAAAAGAAACTTTGGCTGACACCAAGCCTTGGTGAGGCAGCCGAGATAGTTACTCTTATCTTTCAGAAGTAGGTTATTACACAATAGACTTTCTAACCGTTAAAAAAGGAACACCTTGGCCATTCCGGCCAAGGTGTTCCTTTTTATGAATGAAGTGAGGGGAAATGGGAATAATGCATAAATAATGTAAAAAATTGACGGAGATGAACAATGAAGTTTTTTATACAAGCAACTACTAAAAATAAACCCTATAAAGATATTGTCCTTAATGGGGAAGATTTACTTAATCATGCTGAAGAGATCGCCCGATCTAGTGCTAACCAAGGATCAAGTCATCCAAAACGATCGTTACTACCTAGGGTAAAAGAAAATATGAAATTTTTAGAGCAGGCTTATCGTAAAATTGCAGATTATTCAACGAAAACACAGGATGTTGTGCCTGCTACTGAATGGTTACTAGATAATTTTTATAGCCTAAAAGATTTAAGATTAGAGATCGAAAACAATCTTCCAGAAAAATTTGAACGCCAATTACCACAAAGTCCCAGTGGCGATTTTCAGGGCTACCCTCGAATTTATGGTTTATTAATTGAACTTATTGCACATACGGACAGTCAATTACAAAGCGAAACGCTCAAAGCGTTTATTAACGCTTATCAGGTTCAGGTACCATTGTCGAGTGGAGAGCTGTGGGCGATTCCAATTATGTTGCGCATTATCCTCTTGGAAAACATTCGTAGGATAACTGAACAGATTCT
>JADQBO010000307.1 GCA_016278585.1 Desulfosporosinus sp. | reverse complement strand
GCGCCACAAGGTATAGAGGCACTTCTCGTGCCTACAGACTGTCGAACCCGAGTTAGCTATTCCACTAGATTCCTCCCATTTAGGTAGGATCTTTTTTTTCCTTTTTTAGTAGGCCATTCATATTTACAGCGGTTGCGACTTACTTCTAGCATAACATCATAAAGTTGAACCTTACATATTGACTGAAGAATACAACGATTATATAATCTAGTTGTCAAGACAACTGAGGTGATGATACTAATGGAATTTAAATTAGAAAATTCATTGGGGTTTATTCTGAATAAGACGAATACAAGACTTAAAAATAAGCTATCTCAACGATTCAATGAAAATAACGTAACACCAGAACAATGGTCTGTGCTTAACTGTTTATGGGCTCAAGAAGGTCTCACCCCTAAAGAGTTGGCAGATATAACCTTTAAAGATAAACCTAATACTAATAGAATCCTTGAAAAGTTACAAATGAAAGAATTGATTGTCCGGAAGCCTCATCCGGACGATAAAAGAGCTTATCAAATCTTTTTGACTAGTCGTGGCTGGGCATTAAGAGATGAATTAGTTCCGAAAGCTGTACAATTACTTGAGGAAGCTACAAAAGGAATAGAAAAACATAAAGTCGCAGAAATGATTAAATTGTTAAATCAAATATACGATAATATTAATTAGTTATTATTTATCATAATAGTTGTTGCGACAACTATTATGATAAAATAGACAGTCATAGTCTTAAAGCAGAGAAGGAGGTAATGAAGATGTAAAGTTGTTATTAGAGAATTGACTTACATTAAAATATAGCCGTTTTGCTTAGCAGCTAAAACACTAATATGAGATGACGTAAATAATTGGAACTAAGAATACGAGGGAGTGATAGTATGAAAAGTAAGATTGCCAATTCCATAAAACTTAAAACACAACCCGTTGCTGTATTCCGTACAGATATCAAACCCGAAGGGGCCTTACAGTTTGAGGAAGGGAAATGGGGCTGCGTAATTTCAATGTTAAATGCTGCATCTAAAGGCCGCGTGACTGTTTTTGACGCAAAAACTACCACGTGTTCGGGAGGCAAAGTTGGACTTGGTTTTAACCGATTTCAATTAGGTTTTATTGAGTATTTTTTATCAACCGGCGGTGTAGGTAATAGAGAAGGAGAATTTTATAAAAAGAGTCCTGAGCTAGCAGCAAAATTTGCTACAGGATTACCCGAAGTTGCCCAAAAAACTTATATTGTCTTAAAACCTTTGATAAAACTGGCAGAGAACGAAACGCCGGAAATCATTATCTTCCTAGTTAATGCAGACCAACTATCGGCACTAGTGCAGTTCGCAAATTATGATAAATCAACCCAAGACAATGTAAAAATAGAGTTTGGTGCTGGTTGTCATCAGTCCGTACTATACGCTCTAGAGCAGGTGGAGACAGATAATTCAAAGTGCATCGTAGGGTTAACTGATCCATCGGCACGTAAATTCATCGACAAAGACATCCTTTCATTCAGTTTCCCTTATCAACGTTTTATAGATTTAGAAGAACAAGTGGAGGAGAGCTTTTTGACCAAAGAAACGTGGTTACAAATTGCATCACGGATAGAATAGTTGCTTAAAAATATTCATTATTTAATCCAAGAATTCAGTTCCATTGAATAAACTAATTAATGCTAAAGGGATTAGGCCAAGAGCTTAGTCCCTTTTCCTCTGCGAAAAATGCAATTCTATTGCGGTGAACTATGGGTACCCTTTATGAAATCCTCTGCAACAAACAGTAACTTTTTGATTCCTATGCTTGTGATTCTAATACTTATTGTTTAAGAGTTGTCGTTTTTGATCGTTTATGATAATGTATTGGTCATTAATGATCAATCAGGCGGTAGAGGTCGATTATCGACGTTTACGGTAGGAGCGTTTTTGATCGTTCTAATTATTGGTCTTAGGGATTATGACGTGCAAATTCCTATGGCAGCCTTAGTTGCTGTAATGATTATGGTGTCAATTGGGAAACTAAAGTTTGAGTGGGTGATTATGGAAACCGACAACGTTAAACAAGAGGTTGACATTGAGAATGTTTAACTATTTAACAAGATACTATTAGATTGAAGTTAGTTGCACTCTCAATACTGATTAAAGGAGAATTTTTAAAATATGCAAAAAAAATATATAATGTTGGATTCTGAGAAGCTTGGGGATGCTGGGAAATTTCCGGAATCTGCCCTTAAAGAGATGGTATACTTCGGAGAAAATTCAAACAACTGTCGTTTCCCGAATATAGAAGTTAACGAAGAAAATCAAGCGAAGCTGCAGAAACTAGTTGAGGAGTATAATTTACTCAAAGAGGAAGAAGGCCAAGAGTTAAGCCTGATAAGCTTCTTTAAAGGCAAGGGAATCAACATCGAGCATGTCGATGAATTTGAAGTACCCCGCAAAATCTTCATTTTACTCATCTATTTTAAAGAGATTTGCAAACTGACGGATTTTGACCCCCTACTTGCAATTGAAAAAAACAAATTATAGAATATCTAAAATAGCTGATTGGATTGGAGGAATAAAACTGAATTTCTAGAATGGCATAATGAGAAGGTTTATCGTAAATGAAAAAGGTCACCTCAACTATTGGTTTAGGCGACCTTTAGGCCGAGTTCCGTTAAAGCTCCTAAATATAAATGCTTAGGCGGCATAGTATAAAACCCAACAATCCATATACTCGTCATCATTGAAAATAATTTTGCTCATGAAATTCCCTCCTTTTTAATTGCACCCACTCATTTAAAGAAAAGGGTGTCTATTATAAAATTTTGAGAATGAAGCCCCCCTTCCCATATAATTATTTACTATGGTATATATATATTATTATTATACCAAACAAGTGCAAGAAAGATAGTGATAGTGAATACTTTCTCAATATGATTTATTAATACCACGAAAAAAATTACTGCTGGGGGGTATGGCATGCTCCGATTATTGCAAGGGGTCATAATTCTGGAACCCAGTATATAGGCTATCATGATAAACAAGCTAAGGTTTTTAATAGTTAAATAGGTGTAGCATTTGCTACACCTATTTATAGTCTATACGATAAAAGCTTGAAGTTAGCGGGGCTTAAGTATTGGCACAATGTTTGCAGTAGAAAGATTATATCCATAAGCAAAGAGAGATAAGATTTGTTAGCAATGAAAGGGGAGAAATAGATGGGCGTTTTCGAAATATTTATCGGTTTCCTTGACCTATTTCATTAATGCCTAATAAAACTTTGGGGGAGCTTCTTAACTAACATCATGGGGATAGGAGATTTACTGACTAAACAACCGAAAAACAAAACTTTTAAAGTAGTAAGTCCCCGTGTACCCATAATGATCAAATTATAAGCATTTTTTGCTGCATAATCATTAAGTGCATCAATAGTATCAGAAATACTTGGATTGCAATATATAATAACATGGCTAACGTCCGCTGCTCTTTCTGAAAATACTTTGTTTGTTTGAGAAAGAATCTGATTATATTGATTTTTAGCGGTATCATCAGATCCTTCTAACACGCGCTTCATCCAATCAGAAGTAGGGCTTATTGGCCAACTGCGTTCGTTTCCTTTGCTTTTTATCAAGGCCCAATTTACGAGGTCCTTTGTATCAATCCAGGTATATTCTGTAATCTTAGAATCTTCACAGCCTTCTTGTACCTGTACGATGGTTAAATGCATATCGGGCATATTTTTTAGTAGTGTAGCAGTATGGGCAGCGGCATAAAAAGCTTGTTGTGAATTATCAAAGTAAAGGAGTACGTTAAACTTAGAAACATTCATACTAATTACTCCTTTCAAATTCATCGCCTAAACTAGAACTAGGAAACCTTTTGCTACAACATACAGCTCCAGTGTACGAATAGTTGTAGCAAAAGGTTTATACGTAGGGTCATAATACTTATTAAGCTGTCTTTTTCTTCGAGGTAACAACAATACCCAGGCCATTCGATAGATAAAAGAGCCCAAATCCGTACCACATGGTGTATAGAAGGTAGAAACTAAGCAGGAGGGTGAGAATGAGTTTATTATCGCTAACCTTCTGTATTTCAACTCCGTAGTAGTTGTAGGCCGGTTCAATGGCCTTTTGCTGTACTTTGAGCAAGGCGGTTGCGTCTTTAAACTGGGATTTAGCTTTCATTGCAGACTCAAGATTCTTTAAGGAGCTGTTCCAGTTGTAAGTTGCTTCACGACCATCGTAACCATATTTTGCTTCCAATGATTCACTGTCATTATGATACATGAAGTCACTATCAGCCACTGCAGAGCTTAAGATTTTGCCGAAATCTCCCTCGATGGTGACCGAAGATTCTTTGATGGTTGCACTTACCCCTGCCGTAGCATACAATTTGCTCCATTTTTCAGCGTCTTCAGGGGATGAAGCTTTAATGGTATAGTTGATATTTACTCCCTTTTGACTATCAGCAACTTCTTGAGCATCCTTAATAAAATAGGCTGAGCCTTTAGACAGCGAGTTAAATAAATCATCGGCGTATACCAGACCATTCCTGCCGTTACCAAAGTTTGGTGACATTATGCCAATAAAGACAAGCACAAACGTTCCAAGTAATACTAAACCTAGGGTAAACGTCTTTTTGTCTCGAACTACACTCATTGGGTAACACCTCCTTTGGTTACCTGGACATCATTAGCAGACTCGGCTCGCAGCTTTGGTATATTAACGATAAATGTTCCTATGATCCAGAAAGCAAAGACAAAAATTAGACCGAAGAATAGCCATACCCCCATCGTATTGATTGTTTTACCTGCAGAGACGGACAAGGAGATATAGCCCATCTGCGATAATTTCACAGGCAAAGCAAAGAGTCTGTTGACAAAGCCCGCCAAGATGGCTAGGGCATAGAAGGCTTTAATCTGACTGCCAGGTACTACTTTTGTGGTGATGGCACCAATTTGAATGCCTAATAACGAACCCAGTAGCATCCCCATGGCTAGTGTGTAGAACACATAACCGTAGACGGCATACTGAGAGATAGAACCGTAACCAGCAGTAAAGATAATTTGGAATATATCTGTACCCACAGTAGTTGCCGTGGAAATACCCAGCCCGTAGACAAACATTGGGAAGGTAACGAAACCGCCACCAACACCTAGGATGGAAGCTAATAAGCCCGTCACAGCTCCACATATTGCTACAAAGACGCCAGAAATCTTTCTCCCGCCAGGGACAACGTGCTCATCAAATTTAATCATTGGAGCAAGGTTAATGTTTTGTAACTTTGCACCTAGCGCTGGCATTTTCTCCGGGCCGCCATGCGCGTCACTACTCACATCTTTCCTTGTGCGAAAATAGTCGCTTAAAGCAAAAATGCCCAAGAACCCCAGTAGAACCACGTATATAGAACTGATTACAAAATCGCTCATTACAGGGTTATAGTTAAATAACGCCCGATTCAATTTACCACCCCCAGTGACCCCCAGTCCTGAGCCAACCAAAAAGGCAATGGCTAGACCAACATGAACGTTGCCCATTTTCTTGTGCAGGGTCGTGCCCATGATGGCCTTAGCAAAGATGTGAAACATATCAGTCCCGACTGCCAAGATTCCCTTTACTCCCAAGCTCATCAGAGCAGGGGTGATGACAAAGCCTCCGCCTGCACCTATACACCCTGTAATAAGACCTGCAGCAATACCAACGCCTATCGAACCGTAAAAGGTTGTAGCTGAAAAGTAGGACGGTCCGAAAGCTGATTTACCACCGATAAAGGCAGGCAGCGTTGAGGCTGCATGGGCCATTGCTGGAATGAGTAGGGGCAGTGCCATTATGAATAGTATTAATAGCGTCTTTCGGTTTTTAATAATGCTAACAGAGGTCTCAATCTCCCACTGGGCATGAGCCCTAGCTGCATGCATTAAGGAGTTGTATAAATTTCGCATAGTTTTGTTTCCCTCCTCCATTGATTTGAATTTAATCGGAGCCTATATTTTAGTAATAACAGCTCCTCACATATACGTAGATTTATGGTATAATTAACAGTGCAAAAAATCTTTTGCGGCCTTTTATAGGCTGCTTTTTTTTCTTGAAAAGGTACCTCTTTTGCCTTAATAGCGATCTGGTGAAAGTTCCTCTGGATCTGCTGATATATCAGGGTTAACTTTTCGCCTTATTCGCTACTAAATGTAAAGATACTGGTCCTTCTCAATTATCTGTGATCATCTTAACAAAAATATTTTTACCCTCCTTTCTTTAAAATTGTTTTCACAAGTAAAGAGTAGCATTGCATTTGAAATGTGTCTATAGTCAAACCGTATCCCTAGACTCAATAATATTTATGGATAACTTGGAACCACGTTTTCGTAATCTCTGAAAACTTATATTTTTTGTAAAAGAGCAAGCTGAGATCTTCTAAGAATTAGGGCTGTTTTGTACCCGAGTAATGCTTTTTCTGATTGCAAAATTACTTGATTTAAGAGACAGAATAATGGCAAGGCCCAGGATAGGGCCTTAACTCCTTTTAATGTAAGTTTTTGTATACATTTACTATTTGAAAACAAAATTTTCGTACACCGTTTTATTAAATACAAAAACTTAATCATAATAATCGTGTTTTTAAATGAACCACTTGTACGATTTACAAAAATAGGATTATAAAGTGCTGCAAATAGGAAGCAGTGGTTCATAATCGGGCATGCTTAGACTTGCATTATCATTAGTATCTCAACGAATTCATTATCGGATTTAGTTAAATATACTGGGAAAAGGAGGATAGAGATTGGAGAATAACCGAGCAACACTTGTATATAAAATATTAGGATTAGTGGGAATCCTCGATACGATCTTCGTTTTGGTACTTAATGGGGGTATTAATCTAGGGACCCTTCTGCCAGGTATACTAGGAGTAGTCCTCCTCTTTTGGGGATTAAAGAGGGACTATCTAAGGAAACATTTTCTTAAAGGTCACTTTCGAAGGTTTCGAAGGTTGGTCCGTTTAGGTATCTTAGTACTGCTAGCGTCCTTTATCCTTATTGAGAGTTTGTTGTTGTATAATACCAAGGATCCAGTACCGAGCAAAGTTGATTACCTCATCATTCTGGGAGCGGGTCTAAATGGAGATAAACTCTCCTGGACTCTTTGGGAACGAGTAGATAAAGGCTTAAGAATTTTACAAGATAATAAGGATATGAAAGTTGTTGTCTCTGGAGGAAAGGGTCCGGGAGAATGGATCACTGAAGCTGAGGCTATGCAGCGTTATTTGGTTGATCAGGGCATTGCCAAGGAACGAATTATCAAGGAAGAGCAGTCGACAAGTACGATGGAGAATTTCCGATATACCCGCCTACTTCTTGGACAACAATTAAATTACGAACCTTCTAAGCCTGTACTAGTCATAACCAATGATTTCCACATGTTTCGAGGGAAAATTCTAGCAAGACGTAACGGATTAAATCCAGTAGGTGTTCCTTCACCCACGCCTTGGTATTTAAGACCAAACACTTATCTAAGGGAGTATTTTGCAGTTGTAAAGTCTTTAGTACTGGATTGGTGATTGTATTTCGATGGTGAAGGGAACAATTACGAAGTAATTAAGGCGTAAGCAATAATGATGGTCCGACAAAGTTCTTTTGTCGGACCATCATTTAGCTAATAATTAGTTTGCCGCACGTTTTTTATCAATAGTTGGGAGGGTTAGACATAGCCAGAATTCAAGCCACTTTTAATGTCAGTTATGATATGACTCTTATTCAGCGACCTGGACATTCAGATAATTTGAAATTTTAAATCAAACTAGAGAATTTGTAGGAAGGAATTACACTAATAGTGTCGAAGACAACTTAAAAACATTTATCAAGTTGGGGGGAGAGAATAAAACGTGTCTAATTTTGATAGTCTCTTGAAGTCGATGACTAAATGCAAATCGACAAATATGGTTATGGAATTTAAAGGTTTTGAGGGGGATCTAGTATGTTGAAAAAGATATTTATTTTGATGATGGTTTCGTTACTTATAATCTCTCTTCCAGCTCCAGCGTTTGCAGGATGGCTTGATAAGGCTACGGATTGGGTCGATGGGGCAGTTGACGATACCAAGGATTGGACAGAAGGAGCAGTTGATGATACGAAGGATTGGACAAGAGGAGCAGTGGAAGATGTATCTGAGGCTATAGACAAAGCATTTATGGATAAGCAGGAACACAGTCAACTTGATTTGTTGCCTGTTCTGAATGTGAATTTAAGTACTATGACAAATGTTCAGACTGAGGTAAGTGGGACTTTTGCATATGGAAACAATGTCAAACAAAAAAAATTACCTGCAGCAGCTGCAGATAAGCTTAAAACAGTCCTTATGCGAGATAATGGAGTTACTGAGTATTGGGCAAATTTTGTAGTCAATAAAGCTTCTGAAATGGGTGAGCAGCCAGGCGATGCTATTGTAGGGTTGCTGCCTTACTCTGAATTATATGGGGCAAGAATTGCTAATGTGATCAATAAAGTTGTAGCAGAGAGTTCATTAAGTGATATTGATCCCTATAAAGATGGGATTATTCCCGTTAATAAGTTAAAAAGTATGGATTTTGCCTATAAAGTTAATAAAATCCAATCAAATGAAAGTAACACAGTTATAGTTACTGGTGTCAAGTATGGACCACGTGATAATTTTACAGTTACCGTAAAGTCAGACGGTAAGGAATATGCTACAGAGAAAAGAGCTCTTAATGGTAAAGAAATTGCGTTTGTGGCAGAAGTTCCGAATGTGAAAGATCTTGAGGTTGTTTATAACAGTAATTTTAGGCTGCCGCAGGACGCTACAGTTCTCATGCACGAAGTATCGACTGATATAGCTCGTGGTATGCAAAAGCGCATTAATGACTTATCCCCCCTTGGTGATCCTATTAGTAATAATGCTAGAGATGTTATGGATAAGGTAGTCTACCAGGGAATGTTTGGACAATTTGAAATTCTGGCAAAGGCAAAGGGGCTAATCCAAGGGGATGCTGTAACGGTCAATGATATGTTAGCTAATGGGGATGTAGGGAATTTTGTATCCGACGCTTTAAAAGCTATTCCTGGTGTTGATACATTGCTATCGACTGCTGGTTGGGATAAAAAGATTTCAGGAGCGATTAGAGATGTGGTTGGTC